>NZ_JBISWL010000114.1:0-82363 GCF_044462265.1 Kocuria rhizosphaerae | reverse complement strand
TCAGCGGGCGTTGTCGAGAGCGTTGCGGACGGTGGCCAGCAGCTCGTCCCAGGAGTCCTCGAACTTGGTCAGGCCCTCGGTCTCGAGCTTGGTGACGACCTCGTCGTAGGAGACCCCGGCGTGCGCGAGGGCGTCGAGGACCGCGTTGGAGGCCTCGTAGGTGCCGCTGATGGTGTCCCCGGTGATCTCGGCGTGGTCGTAGGTGGCCTCGAGGGTCTTCTCGGGCATGGTGTTGACCGTGTGCGGGGCCACGAGCCCGGTCACGTAGAGGGTGTCGGGCAGGGAGGGGTCCTTCACCCCGGTGGAGGCCCACAGCGGCCGCTGTGGGTTCGCCCCGGCCCCGGTCAGGCGGGCCCAGCGTTCGGTGTCCACGGAGTCCTGGAAGATCTGGTAGGCGAGGCGGGCGTTGGCCAGCCCGGCCTTGCCCTTGAGCTCCTGGGCGTCCTTGGTGCCGACCCGCTCGAGGCGGGCGTCGATCTCGGTGTCCACCCGGGAGACGAAGAAGGAGGCCACGGAGTGGATGGTGGTGAGGTCCTTGCCGGCCTCCAGGGCCTGCTCCAGGCCCAGCAGGTAGGCGTTGATGACCGCCCGGTACCGGTCCAGGGAGAAGATCAGGGTCACGTTGACCGAGATGCCCTCGGCGATCGTGGCGGTGATCGCGGGCAGCCCGGCCTCGGTGGCGGGGATCTTGATCAGCGCGTTGG
This sequence comes from Kocuria rhizosphaerae, assembly GCF_044462265.1. NCBI lineage: Bacteria > Bacillati > Actinomycetota > Actinomycetes > Micrococcales > Micrococcaceae > Kocuria > Kocuria rhizosphaerae. The sequence goes on along the minus strand of NZ_JBISWL010000114.1, from coordinate 81,659 downwards.
GGCGGTCGATGGTCTGGGACAGGCGCTGGGCCATGGCCGCGGTCGCCTCGGCGTCCTGGGCCAGGCGGGGGTCGACCTCGATGGACACCCGTCCGTCCACGCCCTGGGTGGCCTCGTAGGTGGGGGCGAACAGGTCGCAGGCCTCGCGGACGTCGTCGGTGGTGATGGCCAGCACGGCCTCGTCGACGTCGGTGCCGGTCGCGGCGAGCTCGCGCACCTGGTCCTCGTAGGCGTCGTGGGCGGCCAGGGCGGCGGCGAAGATCGTGGGGTTCGTGGTCACGCCCACGACGTCCTTCTCCTCGATCAGCCGGCCCAGTCCCCCGGAGGTCAGGCGCTCACGGGAGAGGTCGTCGAGCCAGATCGAGACTCCGGCCTCGGAGAGCTTGCGGGTGGGAGTGGTCATGCGGTCCTCGGTTCTCTGCAGCCGGGCTGCAGTGCTGGTCGGGCGGGGGCGGGCACCGGTGATGCCGTGCCCGCCCCGCGGGCTGGGTGGTGGGGGGAACCGGTGCGGTTCAGCTTCCGGTGGGAGCGGTCTGGGCCGCGGCGGCCAGGGAGTCCTGGGCGGCGGTGGTGACCGCTTCGGCGGTGATGCCGAACTCGCGGTAGAGCCTCTGGTAGTCGGCCGACTCCCCGAAGTGCTCCAGGGACACGGCCCGCCCGGCGTCGCCGATCAGGTCTCGCCAGGACATGGCTATCCCGGCCTCCACGGAGACCCTGGCCTTGATCCGGGAGGGGATCACGGACTCGCGGTAGTCGGGGTCCTGGGCGTCGAACCACTCCCGGCAGGGCATGGACACGACCCGGGCGTTGATGCCCTGCGCGGCCAGCTGCGCCCGGGCCTGAACGGCCAGGGCGACCTCGGAGCCGGTGCCGATCAGGATCACGTCCGGTTCTGCGCCTCCGGGGGCCTGGGCCAGGACGTAGCCGCCGCGGGCGGTGCCCTCGGCGGAGGCGAACTTCTCGCCCTCGGCCTCGGGGTGGAGGTCCTCCCGGGCGAAGGTGGGCACGTTCTGGCGGGTCAGGGCGATCCCGGCCGGGCCGTGACGGTTCTCCAGCACCGTCCGCCAGGCGATGGCGGTCTCGTTGGCATCGGCCGGGCGGACCACGTCCAGGCCCGGGATCGCGCGCAGGGCCGAGAGCTGCTCGACCGGCTGGTGGGTGGGCCCGTCCTCGCCCAGGCCGATCGAGTCGTGGGTCCACACGTAGATGGCCGGGACCTTCATCAGCGCGCCCAGGCGCACGGCCGGGCGCTGGTAGTCGGAGAAGATCAGGAACGTCCCGCAGAACGCCCGGGTCTGGGAGGACATCACGATGCCGTTGACGATCGCCGCCGCGGCGTGCTCGCGGATCCCGAAGTGCAGCACCCGCCCGTAGGGGTCCCCGGACCACTTGGCCGTGGAACGGGCCGCCGGGATGAAGGACTTGGCGGACTCGATGGTCGTGTTGTTGGACCCGGCCAGGTCCGCCGACCCGCCCCACAGCTCCGGGAACGTGGCGGCGATCGCGTTGATGACCTTGCCCGAGGCCGCCCGGGTCGCCACGTCCGCCCCCGCCTCGAAGACGGGGAAGGCGTCCGCGTAGTTCTCGGGCAGTTCCTCGGCCCGGATCCGGTCGTAGAGGCTCGCCCGGTCGGGGTTGGCCTGACGCCAGGCGGAGAACTGCTCCTCCCACCGCGCCCGGACCTCCTTCATCCGATCCTGGATGCCCCGGGTGTGGGCGATCACCTCATCCTCCACCACGAAGGACTTCTCCGGGTCGAAGCCGAGGACCTCCTTGGTCGCGGCGACCTCCTCGGCCCCGAGCTTGGAGCCGTGGATGCCCCCGGTGTTCTGCTTGCCCGGGGCCGGGAACCCGATGACCGTGCGCAGGGCGATCAGCGAGGGCTTGGCGGTCTGCGCCTTCGCGGCGCGGATCGCCGCGTAGAGCTCGGCCACGTCCTCGACGTAGTCCCCGGACTTCGTCCAGTCCACCCGTGCCACGTCCCAGCCGTAGGCGGCGTAGCGGGCGCACACGTCCTCGGTGAAGGCCACGTCGGTGTCGTCCTCGATGGAGATGTGGTTGTCGTCGTAGATCACCACGAGATTGCCCAGCTCCTGGACACCGGCCAGCGAGGACGCCTCGGAGGTGATCCCCTCCTGCAGGTCCCCGTCGGAGGCGATCACGTACACCATGTGGTCGAAGGGAGAGCTCCCCGCGGCGGCCTCGGGATCGAGCAGGCCCCTCGTGTAGCGCTGGGCGTAGGCGAACCCGACCGCCGAGGCCAGGCCCTGGCCCAGCGGGCCGGTGGTGATCTCCACCCCGGTGGTGTGCCGGTACTCCGGGTGTCCCGGGGTCTTCGAGCCCCAGGTCCGCAGGGACGCGATGTCCTCGAGCTCCATCCCGTACCCGGACAGGAACAGCTGCAGGTACAGCGTCAGCGAGGTGTGGCCCGGGGAGAGGACGAACCGGTCACGCCCGGTCCACCGGTCATCGGTCGGGTCGTGGACCATCACCTTCTGGAACAGCAGATACGCCGCCGGCGCCAAGGACATCGCGGTCCCCGGATGCCCATTGCCCACCTTCTCCACCGCATCCGCCGCCAGCACCCGGACAGTGTCCACGGCACGCCGGTCGAGTTCGGTCCACGTCAGCTTCTGATCGAGATCGGTCACGATCATTTTCTCCTCCAGGGGTCGGGAATGGGTCGAAAAAGGGAACGTTGTCTCGTTATTCATATGCGCATGCTTCCCGCGCCAACGTTTTCGACGAAGGATCGTGTAGCGGCTTGCCACAGAGGCCAACGAATTCCGATCGGCAACTCGGAGCACGATGGCGAATCTCCTGGCTGGCACCGAGACAGCCGTTCTCATAGCCGGCAATGACGCATATTTTGGCCGCCGAGGGATGGAGGATATCGGCTTCCATCGCCTGAACCGGTGCGCCCGGACGTCGTTGCGCTACTTCATCAAGTCACGAAACTCAAACAGCTGCAGATCAATGCAACAGGAAATTCGCTTATGCGACGGTCGCCACCCTCCAAGTGACCTCGGCGAAGACGGATCAGGCTGAGGATAACAGCACCCTTTTATCGACCAATTGGATCTCCTTGAAAACTGTTGGTGTCACGTATTCGGCAACAAGGAAGCCTCAATCCTGAACCGAAGGGTGTAGTGGTCTCCTGGCTCAAGCACGATGAAATCATCCTTGGAATTGAATGCATTTGGAGGACATGTCATGGGTTCGACGGCAATGCCGCGGCGACCCAGCCTGTCGCCCGTGTAGATCTGCAGCCATGCTGCCGTTGCCGTCAACCGAACCGACAGTCCGTTGCCTGGGTGAGAGAGCATCACCTCCCATTCGTCTGGCGGCAGGCCACCGAAGGCGTGGTCGACCTGTTGCGGCCCCACCGGCCGGGCGTTGCGGAAGTCGAGATTCGCGTCCCCGACCGGGACCATTCCCGTCGGCAGCAGCCGATCGTCCACCGTCATGACCCACTCGGCCGGAACGGTCAGCGTGCACTCGTCGACTGGGGCGAGGCCACAGGTCAGATACGGATGGGAAGACACGCCGTACGGAGCCGGTGATGCACCGACGTTGGTGGAGGTGATCTCGACGCACAGTCCGAGGTCGGCAGCTAGACGATAGGTGACCTCGGTCGCGAGGTGGAACGGGTACCCATATCGGGGCATGACGTGGGTCCGGAACGTGACTTCGTTCGAGGTTGCCTCGACCACGTCCCAGTCCACCCAGCAGCCAAAACCATGCAAGGCGCTGTTCGTCATGTGCTCGTTGATGGGAAGCTCATGGGTCCTGTCACGGAAGGTGTATCGGCCGTCCGCGACCCGATTTGGCCAGGGCACGAGCGTCTTCCCCTCATAGGCAGCGGGGATCTCTGACTCCGGGACGGGCACGGCGATGTCGTCGCCGCGCCAGGTCAACCGTCCCAGCGCCGCCCCCGAGGAGAAGACCGTGGCTCGGTATTCGCCGGCGGCCAGAGTGTGAGCCGTGCCGTTGGGAGTGTCGCGCATGCCCGCGGACGGGAGCGCCATCTCGCCCCCGGACCCGCGCTGGGTGCCGGTATTGATGCCGCTCACAGTCCCTGAGCCAGTCTGTAGTAGGCGTGGTCCAGCCTGAGCTCCCGGGTGAACTGCCGGGTCCTCGTCGTCTCGTCGATGACGGCGAGCTCGACGCCGGTCATGTCAGCCAAGTCCTCGAACACCTCCAGGCCCACGGCGGTGGTGAGGACGGTGTGATGGGCGGCGCCGGCGGTGAGCCAGCATTCGGCCGAGGTGGGAAGGTCCGGCCGCGGCTTCCATACGGCTCGGGCGACGGGCAGGTTGGGCAACGGCTCGTCCGGGGGGACGACGTCGACGACGTTGGCCGTCAGGCGGAACCTGTCGCGCAGGTCGGACATCGCAACGACGACGCCCTCGCCCGGGTCTGTGTTGAAGACCAGGCGGACTGGGTCCTCCCGACCACCGATGCCCAAGGGATGGATCTCCAGCCGCGGCCGGTCGGTAGTCAGAGTCGGGCAGATCTCGAGCATGTGGGCGCCGAGGATCTTCTCCTTGCCCGGTGTCAGCTCATAGGTGTAGTCCTCCATGAGCGAGGCTCCGCCGGGCAACCCGTACCCCATGACCTTGGCCGCCCGGACCAGGACGGCGGTCTTCCAGTCGCCCTCGGCGCCAAAGCCGTACCCGTCCGCCATGAGCCGCTGAACCGCGAGCCCGGGCAGTTGGCGGAGGCCGCCGAGATCCTCGAAATTGGTGGTGAACGCGGCGAACCTGCCGTGCTCGAGGAAGGTGCGGAGGCCGAGTTCGATGCGGGCGCCGTAGCGCAGCGATTCGTGGCGGTCCCCGCCCGGGAGCAGCTGCGGGTCGATGTCGTAAGCCTGCTCGTACTCGGCGATGAGGGTGTCGACGTCGGAGTCGGCCGCGGCGTCCACCGCCTCGACGAGGTCGTTGACGCCCCAGGTGTTCACCGACACGCCGAGACGGATCTCGGCCTCGGTCTTGTCGCCCTCGGTGACAGCGACGTTGCGCATGTTGTCGCCGAAGCGGGCCAGCCGCAGTTCGCGCATGGCAGCCCAACCGGCAGCGGCGCGCGCCCACGTCCCGACCTTGGCCTGGACGGCGGCATCGCTGGCGTGGCCGACCACGGTCTTCCGGGTGATGCCCAGGCGAGTGGCGATGTACCCGAACTCGCGGTCGCCGTGGGCGGCCTGGTTGAGGTTCATGAAGTCCATGTCGATTTCGCTCCACGGCAGCCCGACATTGGCCTGGGTGTGCAGGTGCAGCATCGGCTTGGTCAGGGCGTCGAGGCCCAGGATCCACATCTTCGCCGGTGAGAACGTGTGCATCCAGGTGATGACTCCCAGGCACTCGTCGTCAGCGTTGGCCTCCAGCGCCGTCCGGCGGATGGCCTCGCGGTCCTTGAGGACCGGTTTCCAGACCACGCGGACAGGGACATCGACGGCATCGTAGAGCGTGGCTGCGATGGTCTGCGACTGCTCGGCGACCTGGCGCAGGGTGTCGTCGCCGTAGAGGTCCTGGCTGCCCGTGAGGAACCAGATGGCCTTGCCGTCAAAGGGGTTCTTCATCAGTGCTGTTCCTCCTGCGCCGTGTGCTGGCCGTAGACGTTCTGGTAGCGGTCGTAGAGACGATCGGTGTCTGCTGGTGGGATGCGGGCGGGCTCGCCGAGCTGGCGGGAGATGTGGACGGTCCGGGCGACTTCTTCGCACATCACGGCGGCCTTCACGGCCGCCCGCGCGTCCTTGCCGATGGTGAAGGGGCCGTGGTTGCGCATGAGCACTGCCGGCGAGCGGGACCCCCGCAGGGTTTCCACGATGCCGCGGCCGATGGAGTCGTCGCCGATGAGGGCGAACGGTCCCACGGGGATGTCCCCTCCGAATTCGTCGGCCATCATCGTGAGCGTGCATGGGACCGGTTCGCCGCGAGCGGCCCAGGCGGTGGCGTAGGTGGAGTGGGTGTGCACGACTCCGCCGACGTCGGACATGTGCTGGTAGACGTAGGCGTGGGCGGCGGTGTCTGACGATGGCTGGAGGTGGGCAGGGGTGCCGTCGTCGATCTTCTCCCCGTCGAGCGTGCAGACGACCATCATCTCGGCACTGAGGTCGTCATAGGAGACGCCGGAGGGCTTGATGACGAACAGGTCCGCATCGGGCACGCGTTCGGAGACATTGCCGGCCGTCCACACGACGAGTTCGTACCGGGGAAGCTCCGCGTGCAGGGCCGCCACCCGTTCCCGCGTCTCAGCGATTGAGGCCTGCATCTCAAAGGGCAATTGAGTGAGGGCAATATTCACGAAAGGACCTCCGTCGTGTGCGTGGAGCGTTCAGTCCGGTCGGTCTCGATGGCCGTCGACTCCACTGACACCGACTTGTTCTGCGTGGCCAGGGCTTCCCGACGGACCCTCTTCAACCGGTGCATGACGTCGTTGCCTCCCCGGCCGAAGTAGTCGTGCAGCAGCTTGTACTCGGCGTAAAGTGCGTCATACCGCTGGGCGGCGTCCTCGTCGGGGGTGTAGGCGTCCACGACGCGCCGGCCCATCGCCTGGGCGGCGACGCGCACATCGGGGTAGGCCCCCGCGGCGACGGCGGCGTGGATGGCCGAGCCCAACGCCGGGCCTTGTTCGGAGGCGATGGTGGACAGCGGCAGGTGCGTGACGTCGGCATACATCTGCATGAGGAAGGCATTCTTGAGCAGGCCACCGGCCACGACCAGTTCGGTGACCGGCACCCCGGCGTCGTCGAAGGCTTCCACGATGTTGCGGGTGCCGAAAGCGGTTGCCTCCAGGAGGGCCCGGTAGACGTCCTCGGGGCGGGTCGCCAATGTCTGCCCGAGCACCAGTCCGGAGAGTTCGTGGTCCACCAGCACCGACCGGTTGCCCGAGTGCCAGTCCAGGGCGATCAGACCGTGCTCTCCGACCTGCTGGACCGCGGCCTTCTCCGTGAGCAGCTCGTGGACCGAGATTCCTCGCCGGCCAGCCTCCTCCGCGTATTCACCCGGTACCTGGTTGGCCACGTACCAGGCAAAGATGTCGCCGACACCGGACTGGCCTGCCTCGTAGCCCCAGGAACCCTCGACGATCCCTCCGTGGACGACGCCACACATGCCGGGCACCTCAGCCAGGGTGTCCCCGTTCATCACGTGGCAGGTGGAGGTCCCCATGATCGCCACCATCTGCCCGGCCTCGAGCGCGTTAGCTGCCGGAGCGCTCACATGGGCGTCGACGTTGCCCACGGCAACCGCGATGCTCTTGGGCAGCCCCGTCCACGCGGCGGCTTCGGCCGTCAAGGTGCCTGCGCGGTGGCCGAGCTGGCCAATCTCGTGCCCTACTTTCTCCCGCACAAACCCGGCGAAGTCGGGGTTCAGGGCGGTGAGAAATTCTTCGGAAGGATAGGCACCGTCCTGGTAGATGCCCTTGTACCCAGCGGTGCAGGCGTTGCGGATGTAACGGCCGGTCAATTGCCACACGATCCAATCGGCTGCTTCGACCCAGTGGTCCGTCGCCGCGTAAATCTCAGGATCCTCCTCGAGCAGCTGCAGCCCCTTGGCGAACTCCCACTCCGAGGAGATGAACCCCCCGTATCGGTTGATCCACGGCTCGCCTCGCTCGTGAGCCAGAGCATTGATCCGGTCCGCCTGCCCCTGGGCCGCGTGGTGCCTCCACAGTTTTACGTAGGCGTGCGGACGGTCGGCGAACTGCTCAAGCTCGCACAACGGCGTCCCATCAGCGGAGGTGGGCACCATGGTGCACGCCGTGAAGTCGGTGCCGATCCCGATGACATCGGCCGGGTCCACGCCCGCCGCCTTCACAGCAGCCGGCACGGCGTTCTTCAGCACGTCGACGTAGTCGGCCGGCGCCTGCAATGCCCAGTCCGGAGGCAGCACCTCACCCGCGTGAGCGGTCAGCGTCCGATCCATCACCGCATGCTGGTACTCGTGCATCGCGCTGCCCAGTTCCGCGCCGTCACGAACCCTCACCACGACGGCCCGGCCGGAGAGCGTTCCGTAGTCGACTCCTACGACGACAGCTGATCCCTGATGGGCCATTCCCATCACTCACCTTTCACTGAAGAACGTCCAACCAGTATGAGAGCGCTAACATGATGCTCTCCAGAATGATTTGGACTTGTTGGGTCTAGTTGATGGTCTCCGCAATTGTGGAGCTGGAGACGCGCCCCTCGCCGTGCGCGGCGGTGCTCGCCCGCGGAACGAGGAACGGCGCCACCACCGGCTGGCTGAAGTACTCGCCGTGCCGGATCAAGTTGATCACCCGGTCCACGCAACGCCGACCGACCTCGTCGAAGTCCAGGCGCATGGTCGTGAGAGAGGGGCAGAAGTACTGCGCCTCGGGGATGTCGTCGAAGCCGATGACGCTGAGCTCCTCCGGCACACGAACCCCGAGTTCTGCCGCTGCTTTCAGCAGGCCGAGCGCCATCTGATCGTTGGCCACGAAAACGGCGGTGGGTTTGTCCTGCTGCAACATGCCAAGACCCACTGTGTAGCCGGAGGCGGCACTCCAGTCCCCCCGACGCGGTTCCACGGCCACCTTGCCCGCGGCACCCAACGTGGTGCGCCAACCCTCGATCCGCGCCTCGGACGCGAGCCAGCCGGTGGGGCCGGCGAGGTGGTGCACGGTGGGATGGCCCAGCTCCACGAGATGCTGGGTGGCGATGCGCGCGCCCAGCATCTCGTCGTGGGAAACGGTGTGGAGACTGTCCACCGCACCTGGCTGGAACATCACCAAGGGCACGCGAGCGTCCAGGGACTCGGTTGCATCGGCTGCGGCCGCGGTCGGCGCGAGAACGATGATGCCGTCGACCCCGTCAGCGAGGAGATGGTCCAGCGCCTCCCGCATGTTCGCACGGTTTGCGTCCTCCAGGCTCACGAGGCTGGTCGCATAACCTCGGTTCCGGGCCTGCAGCGCAACGCCGAACAGGGCGTGGGACGGCCCGTACTGCGCCGTTCCGGCCGTGATGACGCCCAGATGCATGGTCTCGTTGGTGACGAGCGCACGGGCCGACTTGTTCGGACGGTAGCCCAGGTGTCGAACGGCCTGTTCGACTCGCTCCCGGAGTTCCTTCGAGACGTACACGTTGCCGTTGAGCACCCGAGAGACGGTTTGCTGCGAGACACCAGCCAATCGTGCGACGTCGATCATCCGTGGTGCCTGCGTAGAACCGCTTGGCTTGTCTCCCATACCTGCGCCCTCTCTACTCCGTCAAGCCCGCACCGGCACGGGGCGGTGCGATTTGAGCGACTCTTCAACAGCAAACAGCAACTCGACGGTCCGGCGATTGTCGGACACGTCGGTTTCTGGAATCTCGTCCCCGTCGACAGCCTGGCGGAAGCTCTGGAACACAACGCGGAGGTCGTTGGTTTCGTTGGGAATTCGTTGTGGTACCAGGGCGGCGGTCGGGTCTCCGTTGAGTGCGACCTTGTCCTCGGCGACCTCGAGCACGCCTTGCTCGCCGTGAAAGACGAACTCGCCGTCCCAGGAAGTCTCTGGTCCTCTTCCAGCCCATGTACCGGAGTAGTTAACCACCGTGCCGTCGGCGAGGGTGATGAGGGCTTCGAGACCCGGCATGCCTGGGTAGCGGCTCCACGGCGGGCGGTGCTGGATGGCGAACACTTCGACAGCTTCGCTGCCGGTGAGGTAGCGCACGAGGTCGAGATGATGGATGAACATGTCCTCCAAGAGCGGGGCCTGCAGCTTGTCCCGCCCACCCTCGAGGATCTCCGCCTTGCTGAATCGTATGGAGATATGCCGGACGTCTCCCAGGATGCCGCTGCTGATTTGCTGCCGCGCCCGACGCGCCCATGGCCGGTAGCGGTAGTTCTGCGACACGACGACCTGCATGTCAGGACGCTGCGACCGGGCTGCCAGGACCGCGGCGAGGTCTTGTCGTGTGCCCACGAGGGGCTTCTCGACGAGGACGTGCATTCCGGACTCAAGTGCCCGCGTGATGGCCTCGGTGTGGAGGCGGACCGGAAGCGTGATGATCACGGCGTCGGCCGGGCAGCGATCCAAGGCCTCGGTGAAACTGCGGTAGTGACAGTAGGATCCCGTCCTGGGAAGTCTGTCGGCTGCGACCCGAACCGTTCCTCCGGCTGTGCCCGCGAGGGCAACTCCCGGGATGTCTTCCAACGCCTCCAGCCATCGGTTTCCCCACCGACCCATGCCGAGAACTAGCACCTTCATGGGGTTCATTACTCACACCTTCTGTGTTTCAGGTTCCGGATTTGGTCGACTGTGGTGGGCGGCCGTGGAGGGACGGGTGCGCGGCAGGCCGTGGTGCGGCTGCCGCGCACCCATCCCATTTGGATCAGGAGCTGCTGACCTCAGACACCGCTTCCATCACCGGGGACTCCTCCTCGGCCCCGTTCGGCTGGTAGCCGGTGGGAGGCGTGATCACACCCCGATCGATGAGCGTCTGGATGTTGCGTGCCCTGGTGGCCTCCTCCCGGGCGAGCCAGTCCTCTGCCGGCGGGGCGTCGAGGTACTGGTTCTTGGGGTAGATGGGCTGGTCGTAGATGGCGCGGTACTGCTCGGTGCGCATGTCCTTGAACTGGTTGTACAGTCCGTTGGCGACCCGGGCCCGCCGCAGCGCCTCGATGTCGATCGTGGTGCAGACGAAGGAGTCCCCGGAGGTCCACCCGTTCTGCTGGGCGACGATTTGGCCTCGCGGATTGACGATCATCGACTGGCCGCCGAAGAGGTCCTGGATGCCGCCGTCATCCCTGATTTCCGGACCGAGGTTGGGGGCGACGACATAGGCGGAGTTGAACAGGGCGTGTGCCCGGTTCTGGATCTCCCACATGCCGGTCATCACAGCCGGTTCGATGAGGGTGGGTCGGATGATGATCTCGGCGCCGTTCATCGCGAGACCGCGGGCGACCTCGGGGTAGACGCCCTCGTGGCAGATCGCGATACCGATGTTGCCGATCTCGGTGCGGGCGACCGGGAAGATCGCGTCCATGACGTTCCCGTTGCCCTTCTTGGCGATCCACTCATCCCACACGTCGTGCGGGTTCATGTTGCCCAGCATCCCGCCCTCGTAGGCGTCACTGGTGGCCTTGTACCGCTTGTAAACGACCTCCCCATTAGGATCGATGATGAAGGCGACGTTGAAATAGCGGTCCGGGAAGTCGTCGTCCTTCACCATGTAGAGCTCGGCGGCGATGTAGGTGTTGAGCTGCCGCGCCTTCTTCGCGAGTTCGTCGGTCTCAGGGCCGGGGATCGTGACCGCGAAGTGAGCCTCCTTCTCGCGGTTGCCCGGGGTGTTCGCGATCATGCCCTGGATGGCCATCTCGGGGATGACGACGAGACGGACCGGGGCGCCCTCCCAGGCGCCGACCATGACGGCCGTGTCCATGAACTCGTTGATCCGCTTGACGTTCTTGACCCCGTCCTCGCGTTCTTTGACGGTGAATGTGCGAGGCGAGAGTGCGACGACGGAAAACGGCTCGGTCACTGTGATCTCCTTCAATTGTGTGAGCGGGTGTCCGGCTCACAGTTTCTTGTGCTGGGTTTTCGGGAGTTGATGGCGCACACGGCGTGTTCGCGTGGGCGCCGTTGGTGGGTCGGTGACCCGTCAGAACTGCCGGTCGGGGTCGTAGTACTCCTCGGCGTTGTCCGGCGTCGCCAGGAACGTCTCGATGAAGAACTCGCCGCCGGGGCAGACCTCCTCCTGGGACTCGCCTTGGGCCGCGGCCACCGCCATCTCGACGGCCGTCTGTCCCTGCTTGTAGGGCTCGTTGGAGGCGTCGACCTGGACCGGGCCGTCAGGGTTCTCCATCATCTGCTTGAGCACGGCCATCTGTCCGTCGTAGGAGCCGATGAGCACCTGGTCGTGGACCCCGGCGTCCTGGAGGCCCTTCTCGATGCCCGGCAGCATGACGTCGCTCAGGCTGAACACGATGTCGAGGTCGGGGTTCGCCGTGGCGACGTCGCGCATGGGCTCGAGGGCCCGGTCGGGCAGCCACTCGCCGTACCGGATGGGCAGGTAGGTGATCTCGGGCGCGTCCTCGACGTTCTCGTATCCCTCCATCACGCCGGTGTGCCGCAGGTCGGTGACCGTCTCGCCACTGTATCCGCCGATGACCACGGCGGTGACTGGTTCGTCGCCCCAGCGCTCCTTGGCCTTCTCGGCGATCGCCGCCCCGAGCTGGGCCGCGACGTCCGTCTGGTCCTCGGCGACGTAGCAGAACTGGTTCGGGGCCAGATCTTCGGAGAGGTTGCTGTTGACGACGACGAGCGGGACGTCGTCCCGGACCGTGGCGTTGACCGCGCCGGCGACGCCGGTGGGATCGTGCGGGTTGAGGATAATGGCGTCCGCCCCGCGGGTGAGCAGGGTCTGCACGTCGGAGTTCTGTTTGACGGTGTCGCCGCCGGCGTCCGTGACGATGATCTCCGCCCCGAGCTCGGCAGCCTTGTCCTCGGCGCCCTGCAGGAGCGTCGCCCACCAGTCGCTGCCGGCGAGGCGTCGCTGGGAGAAGCCGATCGTGACCGGTTCACCGTCGGCGCCGGAGTCGGCGGTGGTACCGGCCGTAGAGCCGCCCTCCGAGCCGCACGCGGTCAGCGCGAGACTGGCGGCGAGTGCGGTGACTGTGGCAATCCCTGTGGTGGCACGCATCATCGGGTTCCTTCCGTAGTGTGGGATTCGCTCTGGGCTTCGGAGGAGGGGGTTCCCTCCTCGAGATCTGGACGCCGTGACGTCGGCACGTCGTCGGGTGGCGAGAGGGGCGAGCCGTCGGATCCACCGCCTTGCTTGGTGCGCAGCTTCGACAGCGCCGCGCGGATCCGCTGGATGCCGCCTCCTGAGGTGAGGAAGACCGCGAGGAGGATGACGAGACCGCGAATGACCAGCTGGGGCTCGGACTGGATCCCCACCAGGTTCATGATGTTGCCGATCATGCCGATGATCAGTGCCCCGAGAACGGTGCTGATCGGGTCCCCCGTGCCGCCGAAGAGTGAAGTGCCCCCGACGACCGCCGCGGCGATGGAGTCGAGCTCGTAGCCCTGTCCGACGAGCGAGCTGCCCTGGGACAGGCGCCCGGCCAGCATGAGGCCGGCGAGCCCCGCCAGCAGACCGCTGGTCGTGTAGGCCATCACCTGGTCGCGCTTGACCGGCAGGCCCGAAAGCCGGGCCGCCTCCGGATTGCCGCCGAGGGCGTATAGCCGGCGGCCCAGGGACCCGTACCGCATCACGAACGCCGCGACGAGCGTGACGGTCAGCGCGATGATCACGACGTTCGGCACCGAACCGGTGCGGCCACCGAAGATATTCAGGAAGTCCTGGTTGCTGATGACGATCAGCGTGCCGACCTGAACCAGGAAGGCGACGCCGCGCGCGATGCTCAGCATGGCCAGCGTGGCCACGAACGGTGCGATGCGCGCGTAGACGACCAGAAGGCCGTTGATCAGCCCCGCCAGGGCACAGGCCGCCAGCGTGACCACGACGGTGATCAGAACACCGTTGCCCTGCCGCAACATCACCGCGGCGATGACCGTGGCCAGCGCCGCCACCGATCCCACCGAGAGGTCGATGCCGCGCGTGACGATGACGATGAACTGCGCGACACCGAGCACCGCGACGACGGACGCCGCCACGACGATGTTCTCGAGATTCCGTGCGGTCAGGAAGTGCGGCGACATCAGCGACCCGATGAGCCCCACAAGCACAAAGACGCCGAGCAGGTAGCCGGGCGGACCGATCTTGAACCGCCGTCGCGCGGCCTCGTTGCCCTTGGCGCTGCCGAGCCGTTTTTTCGGCGCATCCGCAGGCGGAGCGCTACGTGTAGATACCGACATGGGTTCCTCCAGGTGGGTCGGCTGTGATGGTCATCGAAGATGGGTGAGGAGATCTTGTTGCTGGGACAGGATCTCTTCGTGCGAGGCCCTCGCAACGACACGTCCGCCGGCGAACACCAGGACCCGGTCGCACAGGGCCGCCTCGGCGACCTCCGACGTGACGAGAATTGCTGCCCCGCCGGCGCGGAGGTAGTCGCGGATGAGGCGGTAAATTTCCTCTTTCGCCGCGACATCGACCCCCCTGGTCGGTTCGACCAGGATCAGCACCTTGCTGTTCTTGGTCAGCCAGCGCGCCAGGAGAACCTTCTGCTGGTTGCCGCCGCTCATCGTTCCGACGGCTTGGTGGACCGAGCTGCATTTGATGTTGAGTTCTCGCACCTGATCGCGGCCGTGCTGCACCTCCCTGCGGTGGTCCAGCACTCCGAGACGGGCGAAAGACTTCAGTGAGGCCAAGGTCATGTTCTTGTTGGCGCTCATGTCCAGGACCAGACCCTGCGACTTCCGGTCTTCGGGGATCAGACCCAGTCCTGCCGCGATCGCCTCACGCGGCGATCCGACCCGGACCGGCCGACCGTCCACGCTGATGGTGCCGCCCGTGGTCTCACGGATGCCGAAGAGGCATTCCGCGAGCTCGGTCTGGCCGGCGCCTAGGAGTCCGGTGATGCCAAGCACCTCACCGCGCCGCAGCTCGAAGGTGGCCGGTGCAATGCGTCTCCCGTCGGTGAGGTCCCGAACCTCGAGGACGACCTCGTCACGAGCCATTCCACCCAGGTGCCCCTCTGCGCTCTCGACTGCTGCCGCCGCCAAGGAGTTCTCGTAGCGGTCGCCGATCATTGCCTTGACGAGCTCGTGGTGGTCCGGCACGACATCGAAGTGCGCGACGCGCCGGCCGTCACGCAGCACATCGACGGCATCGCATACCTCCGTCACCTCATCAAGGCGGTGCGAGATGAAGATCAGGCCGACACCCGACACCGCCAGTTCCCGCATCAACTTGAGCAGGGAACTCACATCCCGCGGCGGGAGGGTGGTCGTCGGCTCGTCCAGCAGCAATACACGGGGTTGCGACTTCAAGGCCTTGGCGATCTCAACGAGTTGTTGCTTGGCGAGCGGCAACGACCCGACAGGGTCGTTGACATCCACACTGACGCCAAGGCGGTCCATGAGATCGCGGGCCTGATGTTCTATCCTCGAGCGGCGAAACAGCCCGCCACGTGCGAACTCATCGAGGAAGATGTTCTCGACCACCGACATCGTCGGTACGAGGCTCATCTCCTGATAGATCGTGTAGATGCCGGCCTGTCGAGCGGCGTGTGGGCTCTCCAGCTTCACTTCTTTCCCGTCGATCCAGATACGGCCGGTATCCGGTTGTTCTGCGCCGGAAAGGATTTTCACCAGTGTTGATTTGCCCGCACCGTTGGCCCCTGATAGAGACAGCACCTGCCCAGGCCGGACCTCGAGATCAATCCCAGCGAGAGCAGTTACGCCCGGGTAGTGCTTCGCCAATCCCGAAACACGCAACGCCGGGGGAGTCAAGATATCAGTCATTTCTAGTCACCCACCTACTCGGAAGTATCCCGGTTTTGCATGGCGTCACATGCCGGAATATTTGTTAGCGCTATCATGAAAGAGTTTGCGAAGAGTGTTCTTCAATGCCATGGCGGCCCACCCGGGCGAGGTCATCGAGTACGGACCAGAGCTCATCCGGGATGTGCGCTTCTGCCAATGCCAGCGTTTGGTTGAGGCGCTCCGGCGTGGACATGCCGACGATGGTCGAGGCTATGGCCGGCTCACGCAGGGAGAACTGCAGGGCCGCGGCCGCGAGAGGTACGTCGTACTGCCGACAGGCGTCCTGCATCTGTCGCACTCGGTCTTTCGTGGCTTCGCTGGCCGGGCTGTAGCAGTAGTTCGGGTGCTCGTCGGGACCCTTGACGAGCATCCCTCCGCCGTACGGTGCCCCGTTGATGAATGCCATGCCCCGGTTATCCGTTGCGTCGATCAGCGGACGGGCCGACTGGTCGACCAGGGTATAGCGGTTGTGGCTGACCACGGCTTGGAAGACTCCGAGCTCGACGTATCGGAGCATCAGATCGATGGGCCCCCCGGCGACGCCGATGTGGTCGATGAGGCCCTCCTGTTGCATGGCGACCATGGCTTCGACGACTCCCCCCGGGCCGGTGGCCTGGTCGAAATCGTGCAACTCGGGGTCGTGGATAAAGACCAGCTGCAGGTGGTCCAGTCCGAGCCGCTCCAGACTCTCCTGGACAGAGGCCCGTGCGCGGGTGCCGGAGAGGTCGGTGCTGCCGTGCTCGGGATCGACCTTGGTGGCCAGCACGAAATCTTCAGGTAGCCCGCCGCGTTCCCGCAGCGCGATGCCGATCCTTCGTTCGGCATCGAAGTAGTTGTTGGAGGTGTCGATGAAGTTCAAAGGCCCCTCCAGGATCCGCAGGATGGTGTCCACCGCCTGCTTCTCGCCGACCTCGTAGCCGTACTGCGCCGGAAAGTTCCCCAGCGGACTGGTGCCCTCACAGATCGGGGTGACGGACAGACCCGTGTTGCCGAGCGGACGCTTATCCATGTGCTGTTCTCCTCAGTGGGTGTGGGCGGAGTGGGCCTGGGCCGGTGTCGGTGCCGAACGGCCGATGATGTGGTCGGCGGTCATGTAGGCCAGGGCCCAGATGGTCTCCGTGGGGTTGTAGCCGTGGTAGCTGGGGAACTGCCCCCCGCCGACGACGAACAAGTTGTCGCACTCGTGGGACCGGCCGTAGATGTCGACGACGGAGGTCGCCGGGTCCTCGCCCATGCGATGGGTGCCGACCTCGTGCGTGGACAGGTGGTAGTCGGGCTTCGTCGTCTCCTCCCACCAGTACGTCAGGCCCATCTCCCGGGCGATCTTGCGCTTGATGCCGAGCAGGAAGTCGACCATGTGCTGGTCCCACTCGCCCCACCCGTGCGTCATGCGCAGCGCCGGCTGGCCCCATGGGTCCTTGCGGCGGGGGTCGAGGTCGACATAGGTGTCGTGGGTGGGGATGTTGGCGGTCTGGGAGTACATGGACCACACGTGTGCGTAGTTGTCGCGCATCCAGTCGCGGAATCCGGCACCCCAGCGTGGCGCACCGGGCGGCATCGCGTGCGCGATCTCGATCGGCTGGTAGTCGCCGGGCCAGCTGATGATGGGAGCGCCCCATAGGACGGTGGGATCGTACTCGTGTACGAGTTCGCCGCTGAAGTCCTCGATCGAGGTGGAGGCGACGAGCGTGCCCATGTACGGGTTGGAGGGTTCCTTGGTGAGCCCCATGAAGAAGCCGAAGGCGTGGGTCATCATGTGCTTGCCGACCTGCCCGTTGGCGTTGATGCCGGAGGCCAGAAGCAGCCGGGCGTTCTCGAGCGCGTAGCAGGCGAGCACGACCCTGTCGGCCTCGAGGTCAACGGATCGGCCGTCTGCGTCGAAGTACGAGACCCCGGTCACGCGCTTGCCGTCGTTGGAGCGGTTGAGCCGGTAGACGCGGCAGTGGTCACGCATCTCCAGGTTCCCGCTGGCCTCGCCGTAGGGCAGGGCCGCGACGTGCGTGGACGTCTTGGCGTCCACGTGGCAGGGGTAGCCGTGGCAGAAGCCGCAGTAGGTGCATCCGGACCGCCCCTTGAACGGCTCGGAAGCGATCGCCGCAGCGGTACGGAAAGGGTGGTAGCCGAGCCGCTCACAGGCCTGGCCGAAATCGATGTCCGCGGCGCTCTGGCGCAGCGGCGGCATGGGGTAGTCCCGCTGGCGCGGGGGCTCCCACGGGTTCTCGTTGAGGTCCGGGCGCCCCGCCACGTTGCTGCCACGGCCGGAGATGCCCAGTTCCCACTCCGTCTTGTCGTAGTAGGGCTCCAGGTCGGCGTAGCTGATGGGCCAGTCGACGAGGGTGTTGCCCTCCGGGAGGGCGTCCTTGCCGAGACGGTCCTCGATCTCCGTCTTCATGCGGAACTCGGTCTCCCGGAAGCGCCAGCACGCACCGCCCCAGTGGATGGTTCCACCACCGGCGCCCAGGGAGGGCGGCAGGTGGAGCGGGTTCGCGGTCCCCAGGGGGCCGGCTGCCCACGGCGCGAGCTCCCCGTCTCCATCAGCGCTGGTCTCGCGCCACGTGATGGGGTCGGTGTCCATGCCGGGCACGAGCGATCCCCGGGCGTAGTAGCGGATCTCGTCCTGCTTCAGGCGGAAGTCCTCGGTGGTGTGCTTCGGCCCTTTGTCGAGGCACACGACCTTCATGTTGGCCTGCGCAAGCTCCGAGGCGATGACCGCCCCCGAGGCGCCTGCGCCGACCACAATGACATCGATCTTTTCCCGGCCCATGTTCAATTCTCCTCGTTGCGGTAGAAGGTCGCGTTGTCAGGGAGGGCCTTGGCCCGCAGCTGGGTCCTCAGGTCGGAAAGGGTCATGATCGGCAGGCTGCGCCCGTCGAAGTCGCGCCCCATCTGCTCGGCCGTGTAGCCCCAGTACGCGCCCGGGAACCCAACCAGCTTCCACCCCACGGCGTCGCGGTTCCCGCCGTACGTCGGATCGCAGAAGAAGCCTTCGATGGTGTGCTCGCGGATTACGGCGAACAGGCGACGCAGCGTGGGCAGGTCGGCGACCTCCCCGTGCTCCCCGGCCTCGTCGCCGTGCATGATCGGTGTCGAGCCCTCCTCGAGCACGGCCGGACCCAGGAAGCGCTGGATCACCTCGTCCTGGATGTCGACGGGCAGGTCGGCGAACTCGGCCGCGTGCTGAGTGGCGCAGTACTTCGCCAGCGCCCGGAGACCGGTGCGATACACGTGCTGGAGGTTCTGACTGACGCCGCTCAGGGCCCTGTCGATGTAGTAGACCACGCCGGCCTGCGTCGCCCCGGCGCCATCGCCACCGTCGGGGATGATCCGCTCGGCGATCACCTCGACCGTTCGCGCCTCCGCATCGTTCAGGTACGTGAGGGCGATGGATTCCTCAGTCGTCTGGACTTGTCGATTCACTGTCATGTCTGGTCCTCTCCCTGCCGCCGGTGACCTTGCCGACGCCGCAGACCCACCTGGGCCGGTCGGGGCCTTCGTCGGTCGGAACGTGCGGTGGCACAGATACCTGGAACTGTGAGCTGCGCCACTCTGCCGCGGCACTGAAATCAAGTGTTAGCGATATCACGGAAGGCGTCAACCCCTGAATCCAGAATTTCTGCGGGTTGTAGAGGACTTGTCCCCATCTCTGTGGTAGCGCTAACATCACTCCCATCGGTGTCGTGCCGGAAGGGAGCCCGTCGCAGTGGGGATGCTCCTATGGCCTGTCAAGCCGGACTGGGCTGGTGCTCGAGCAGGCGGTAGAGGTCTCGGGCGATGTAGCGGTTGAGGCAGCGTTTGATCTCTCGGGGTGTCTTGCCCTCGATCGTGCGGCGGGCGACGTAGTCACGGGTGGTGGGGTCGTAGCGGATGCGGGACAGTGCGATGGTGTGCAGAGCGCGGTTGAGCTGACGGTCGCCGTAGCGATTGAGCCGGTGACGGGTGGTGACCTGGCCGCTGGTGGCCGGGATCGGGGCCTCACCGGCGAGCATCGCGAAGGCGGCCTCGGAGTGGATGCGTCCTGGGTGGGACCAGGCGCACAGCACGGTCGCGGCCACGATCGGGCCCACGCCGGGCTGGGCGAGCAGGTCCGGGCGCCAGGACCGGACGATGCGCAGAATCGTTTTTTCGTGCTCGCCGGCCTCCCGGGCCAGGTCGCGGGCTCGCCGGGCCAGGCAGCGCAGCACGGTGACGGTCGTGGTGGTCTCCACGTCCCAGGAGGAGTGCACCCGCAGCCCCGCGGCGATCTTGAGCATCCCGGGCAGCTTCTGCCCGCGGAACCGTGCCCGGATCGGCTCCGGGGCCGCGATGAGGAGGCTGAACAGCTGCCGCTGGGCGTCGGTGGCGGCATCCACCGCCGATCGTCGGGCCGCCAGCAGCACCGACAGCGCCTGCCGGTCACCGCCGTTGCGCGGGGTGCCCAGCCGGGTCCGGGCCAGTGCCTCGCGCGCGGCGCGGATCGCGTCCAGCGGGTCGGACTTGGCCCCGTTGCGCCGGTGGGCGCGCTGGGGCCGGTCGAGCTCGACCACGACTTCTTCGAGCTCGGCCAGGTGGCGGGCCAGGCCAGCGCCGTGACCGCCGGTGCCCTCGATCGCCCAAGCCCGCAGCACGGCGTGCTCCTCGGCGAAGGCCACCAGCTGGGCGTACCCGTCGGCGGTGGCCTCCACGGTGATCTCCCCGAGCACGCCCCCGGTGCCGGCCTCGACGGCGGCCGCGGAATGGGTGTGGACGTGGGTGTCGACGCCGATGACGACGTCGACGACCTCACGCAGATCGGTCAGACTGGACATTGCGTTCCTCCCAAGCTCCGGAGCGGACGTAGGTTCCGGTCCGGGAGGAGTCACGGCAGGACTGTGACGGGACACGCCAGGCGCCGCTAACGCCAGGCGGTCAAGCTCCTGATCAGGCCAGTCGCTCCGACCGGGCCGGGGCCGGCGACCACGAGCGGACAAGTCCCCAGCAAGGCACGAAGCCAGTCAGGCCAAGGGTCACACTCGTGGTCACCTACCCACAGCCCAGCACCATCAGGCTGCAAAAGAAATCCTCACAGTCAGTCCAGGCGACCCCGGCGCACAGGTCTGGGAACGGCACGACCACGGGCGGGAGAACACCCGGTGCCTCCACCCAGCAGCTTGGCGGTTACTGCGGATCGGGCACCGGGCCCCGCTCCTGTGGGGTCGGTCAGGAAGTTCTTCATAGCCCGCGCTACCTGTGGCCGGCCCCAGCTGAGCCTCACGAGCAGACACCTGATCTGGAGGCAGGAAGACTGCCTCGGATGCCACGCGACAAGAAGAACCAGATCGCTTCCGCCAAGACTGCTAGCGGACACGTCAATCTCCCTGTAGGCGGACACCATCATCCGGGACTCAACTTGAGCGCCTGAACCTGGATGCGCCGAGGTTGATTTTCCGGTTGTCAACGACGGTCGACAAGTGAGCAGTAGCGACGGGTCGCTACTGCTCACTTTTCGACCGTCGTTGACACTGGACCCGTTTGCCGGGATGCACCTCATCGACCTGAAGGGACGTCTTGTCAGCAGCGGACACGGTGATACCTCTCATGAGGCGGGGCGAAGACATATGGCTCGGGTCAGGGGGGCCTAGCAGAGGCCCACCTGCAGCGCCAGGAGGGAGCGTGGAGCATCAGCCGGTGCGGCCATCGCCTTGATGCTCCACGCTGTGTTCCAGCAGCGTTAGGGGCGTTTGCTGATGGCCCAGGCGCAGCCCGGCAGGTCGGCTCAGGGAATGATGTATTCGGCCCGGTAGCGGTCGAAGAGGCGGGTGAAGCAGTCCTCCGTACGCCGATAGCCGCAGAACCCCGCAAGGCGGCTACGGCTCATGTCGGCCACCACCTCGAAGTTCCGCCCGAGATCAGCATCGGTGTGCCACCAGGAGGCCAGCCGTTCCAGATCCGGCTCGACGAGCTGGTGCTTGTCCACGAGGCGGGCCCAGACCTCTTCCGCCCCGCGCATCTGCTCCTCCAACGGCCGGGGCGCGTCGGTGAAGCCCTCCCACTCGACCCCGAAGAAGGCGGCCACCTTCGGCCACATCCACCGCCAGCGGAAGACGTCGCCGTTGACGATGTTGTAGGCCTCGCTTCCGGGGGCCTCGGTGGCGGCCCAGATCATCTGCTCGGCCAACAGGGTGCCGTCGGTCATGTCGGTGAGGCTGTTCCACTGGGTCTCGGAGCCGGGAAAGACGAAGGGCTGGCCGGTCTCCTTGCAGATGGAGGCCTGCACGGCCAGGGTCAGGCCCATGTTCATGGCGTTGCCCACGGCGTGGCCGATCACCGTGTGGGCCCGGTGCACCGACCACCGAAAGCCTTGGCGTCCGGCGGCGGCCCACAGCTCGTCCTCCTGGGCGTAGTAGAAGTTTTCCACGGGTAGCCGGGGCTCATCCTCCCGGAAGGGGGTGTCGGGCATCTGCCCCTTCCCGTAGGCCTCGAACGGTCCCATGTAGTGCTTCAGGCCCGTCATCAGCGCCACGTGCTCGAGCGGGGCGTGGTCCAAGGCCGTGAGGAGGTTCCGGAGCATCCCGGCGTTGACCTCGATGTTCTCCTTCTCGGTGGCCTGGCGCAGCCAGGCGGTGAAGAACACGTGAGTGGGCTGTTCCCCGGCCAGAGCGACCGCCAGGCTCTCTGGGGAACGGAGGTCGGCGCTGATGTGCCGGGCCGCACTGCCCGGGACGGGGTTCCGGGACAGGGACAGAACCTCCCAGCCCGCGCGCTGGGCCAGCTGTTCGATGATCGCTGAACCGGCGATGCCGCTGGCGCCCACGACCAGGGCGGTGGGATACGGGTTGGATGCTGCCATGGTGTTGTCTCGTCTCCTAGGTCGTTGAAAGTTGCTCTCACTGACTTGCGTGAGCTCGTGCTACCGGCGGCGGGTGAATCAGACAAGGTTGGTCTGTCCTGTACCCACGTGCTCAGTGGCAGGTCGGGGCCGCTGCCCGTGGGTGCCGCAGTGCATGCAAGCGAAGGATTCCCGGATCGGGCGGAAATCCTCACAGGGAGGGATCGATCAGCACCTTGCCCTCGACGCCTCCGGAGGCCAGCCTGTCGAGGGCCTCTCCCAGCCGGGAGAGCGGCACGGGATTCTCGGCCAGCTCCTCCCCCAAAACACCCTCGGCGAGGATTTCCAGGGCCGCGGGGATATCGTCCTTGAACACGTGGGCCAGCGTGGTGTCCAGGGAGATCTCCCGGAAGACCATCGAATGCATGTCGATCTCCACGGCCTTCTTGGGGATGCCGACTCCCAACACCCGTCCACCGTCACGGACCAGGCCGAGGCTGAACGCCAGCTGCCCCGGGGCCCCACTGGCCTCGATGACCACGTCGGGCTTGCCCCCGAAGATCTCAATGACCTGCTCCGCCAGGCCATCGTGGGGCTCCAAGCAGTACTGGGCCCCAAGCGTGCGCGCCCGGTCCAGCTTCGGGCCGGGGAAGTCGATGACGGCGACATTGACCGCCTCCAGGTGAAGCAGCCCGGCCAGCACAAAGGACCCGATAGCGCCGGCGCCGACGATCACCACGTTGTCACCTGACTTCGCCTGGGACCGGCGGGCCGCGTGGATTCCCACCGCCAGAGGCTGAGCCAGGGCGGCGTGGTCGGCCGACACTCCCTGGGGGACGACCGCCAGGGTCCGGGTGGGGACCGAGACGTATTCGGCCATGCCGCCGTTCATGTTCAGCCCCAGGGTCTTGTACTGCCGGCACAAGTTCGTACGGCCTTCACGGCACCGATCGCACTGCCCACAGGACACCCCCGCCCCGGAGACCACGACCTGTCCCGGCTGGAAAGAGTCGTCCCCGGTGACAGTCACGATCTCGCCCACGAACTCATGGCCCGGGATCATGGGGCCAACATGGCCGCTGTTGGGGTGCGGATGCAGCACCGGGAACACCTTCGGGCCGGCCACCCACTCCCCTGCGTCGGTTCCGCATATACCGGAGCGCAAGACCCTGAGCAGCGCCTCGCCCTCGGCCAGCTCGGGCACCGGCAACTGCTCCATACGAATATCGCGGGGACCGTAGTAGACGGCTGCCTTCATCAAATTTTCCACAAAATACTCCCATAAACTCTAAGTTGGACACGAGTCCACCGGGCCGGATGTTTACCAAAACATATATCAATTCACTCTGTACCGGAAGCGCGTGATCAAGGGCTTCGAAGGCGTCGATCGAGCATTAATGAATCGGATAGCGCATCTGCACCAGAGGATGCTTCTGCACATGCAACCAAACGTTCACTATACCCTTGACTGTCTCCCATCGGGAGCTTATGCGATCCTGTGTAAGCCCGGGGTCCCACCGAGGAAAATACGGCCGGGTTCCCGGGCGACCCCTATTCGCCCCACAGATCTGTGGCATAATATAGACACGCACTATCGCACCGATTGCATCGATTGCATCGAATATAGACGTCAGCTTTCGCCCTGAGATTCCTCGGAAGTTGGAGTCTCGAAATATGGGAGTCCGATTGACGATTCCTGGAACGAGCAGTCGGGCCGCAGCCATCAGGAGGGTCCTCCCTTGGAAAAGAAATCGCGGGCTTTGGAAGCAACGCCCAAAGAGTCCAGTAATCCCGCCATTGGCCAGCGACTGCGCGGGATCCGGACGGCGAAGAATATGTCGCTTCGGGAGCTCGCGCGGCTGGTCGGGGTCTCCCCCAGCTTTATGTCCCAGATCGAGCTCGGTCGTGCGACCCCATCGGTGGGGACCTTGTTCGCCGTGGCGCGAGAGCTGAACATCTCGGTTGATGAGTTGATGAGCGAGAAGTCGGCCGCCATGTCTGCGGATCCTGCCGCTGCCACTATGGTGGCGCCGGAGGTCGACGGCAAGGAGGTCCGCAAGGTTCCCCACCTCAACGGAGCTGGCCCCAGCGGGAAGGTTGCTTCTCTTCCGGAGGTGGGCCAGTTGCCGGGGCTGCAGCGTGCCGACCAGCGTCCGGAAATCTTTCTCAACGGGGTGCGATGGGAACGTTTGACGTTGACAGAAGATCCCGATATCGAATTCCTGCGGGTGACCTATCCACCGGGCACCGAGGCGTGCCCGGTGGATGATCTGATGCATCATGGGGGTAAGGAGTACTTTCACGTCTTGTCGGGTCGGTTGGAAGTCCAGGTGGCTTTTTCGCGTCAGGTGCTGAATCCAGGTGACAGTATCAGCTTTGACTCGTCCATCCCCCACCGGCTCAGCAATCCTTTCTCGGACGAAGAATGCGTAGCCATCTGGGTTATCCATGGGAGATTTCACTAGGAATGGCGATGCGGAGCGGTACTGCGCATGGGCAGCGCCCCTCCATGTATTAGACAGCCGTATATCCACCGTCTACGGTGAGGGCTGCCCCGTGGACAAATCTTGCTTCGTCGGAGGCGAGGAAAAGAATGGCGTTGGCGACGTCGTCGGGTTCGCCCACATGTCCGATGGGGTGCTTGGGTTCCATGATGCTCAGATATCCGGCCAAGCCGCCTTCGCTGCGTTCTGCCAATTCTCTGACAAATGGCGTGAGAATTGTTCCGGGGTGCACCGAATTGACCCTGATGCCGTCGCGGCCGTAGGTGGCGGCATCCTTTTTGGTCATGATGGTGACCGCGCCCTTGGCGGCGTGGTAGGGCGCCATTTCGTGGGAGCCGACGAGCCCATAGATGGAGGAGACGTTAACGATCGCGCCGCCGCCCTGTTGCAGGTGCGGCACCGCGTGCTTGGTGCAGAAGAAGACGCCCTTGACGTCCACAGCGAACACCTTGTCCCACTCTTCTTCCGTCACCTCGTGGGTGGGCTTGTCCACCCCGGAGATGCCAGCGTTGTTTATCAGCACGTCGATGCCTCCCATGGAGGCGGCGATGTCGGCGAAGACCTCGGCGACCTGTTGCTCGTGGCTGACGTCGAGCGGCCAGAACTGTGCGGTGCCCCCGGCCTCGGTGATGAGGCGGACGGTCTCCTCGCCGTCGCGCGGGGAGATATCGGTGACGGCGACGCGGGCGCCTTCGGCACCGAACCGTTGTGCCGTGGCCTGGCCCATGCCGTTGCCGGCCCCGGTAATGATGCACACCTTGTCCTTCAGGCGGTCCATTGTTCCTCGTTTCCTTGGTGGAGGTGGTCCATTGTTGGCTTCGGTGCGGGCGGGCCTAGAGGGTGCCCTCGAATTTCATGTGCACCTTGATGTTGGTGGCCGAGTCCCGGGATGCCTTCAGGGCCTCGACGGCTCGTTCGGCGGGGTACTCCTGGGTGACCAGGGAGCCGAGATCAAGGCCGCTGGTGGCCATGAATCGCAGGCAGGACTCCCACACGCCCGGAGAGCCGATGGAACCGGACACGGACAGCTCCTTGGACTGGATCAGTCCCATTCGAGCCGGGGCGGAGTGCCCTACGTCGATGCCGACGTACACCAGGCGGGCCCCGTGGCCGGCGATCTCCAGGGCGGAGGCCATGACGTCCGGCCGGCCGGTAGCTTCGATCACCACGTCGGCGCCGCGCCCGTTGCTGAGCCGGTCCAGGGTCTCCTCCACCGCTTCCGGGGCCACGGCCTCGCGGGCTCCTAGTTGCAGGGCCGCCTGGCGGCGGGCCTCGGAGGGCTCCACGACGACGGTCTGGGCGCCCATGATGGCCGCGGCGGCGACCACTCCGAGGCCGATGGGCCCGGCGCCGAGGACGACCAGGACGTCGCTGGCGTTGACGTTGCCGGCCTTCAGCAGGGCGTAGTAGCCGCAGCTGAACGGTTCCACCAGGGCGCCGCTGGTGTAGGAGACGTTGTCGGGCAGCTTGTGCAGCCAGGCGGCCTTGGCGACGAAGAACTCAGCGGCGGCGCCGCTGATCGAGAAGCCGAAGTGGTCCTCGCCGATGACGCATTCCCCGACCACGCGGTCGCCCATGGTGAAGGAGTCCACGTCGTCACCGACCCGTACGACTTCCCCGGACCACTCGTGGCCGGGGATGATCGGGTACTCGAAAGGAATGATGTAACGGCCCTCGAGCAGTTCGATGTCGGAGTGGCACACGCCGACGGAGCGGGCGGCGACGAGCACCTCGTCGGCTGCGATCTCGGGGATGTCGAGGTCCACGACCTTCGCCTCGTTGACGGCCTGGAACTGGAGAGCCTTCATGGTGGTCTGGCCTTTCATCTGCTGGGAAGCCTCAAACTGGAGGTCGGTCATGCTGGGGTGTCCTTTCGGTCAATAAAGCGTGCGGAGGCGTCGGGGCGCGAATCGGTGTGCTGTTATGTCGTGGCGTTGAGCTTCTTGCTGTTGCGCAGGCTGATGTAGAACACCGCCGCGGCCAGGATGATCGTGCCCTGCACCCAGTACTGCCACTGGGTGCTCAGTTGTAGGAAGTTGGTCAGGGAGAACAGCATCTGCAACAGGATGGCCCCCAGCAGCACTGCCACCGGGGAGCCGACCCCGCCGCGCAGCAGGGTGCCGGCCACCACGACGACGGTGATGCTGGAGAGGGTGAACCCGATGCCCTGCGTGGGGTCACCCACACCGACCTGGCCCACCAGCATGATCCCGCCCAGGGCGGCCAGCAGGGCGGCCAGCACGTAGGCGGCGAAGGTGTGCCAGCGCACCGGCACCCCGACCTTGCTTGCGACAGCCGGCGCCGATCCGGTGGCTCGGAAGGCCACACCTCTCATGGTCCGCCGCAGAATGAAGGCCAGGGCTGCCCCCAGGAGACAGACGACGATGAACGCGACCGGCACCACCCCGATCCGGCCGTTGATGAGGTCAAGGGTGTCGACGGAAATGTAGCCGGAGATCTGCGGACGCAGCAGCAGCGAAACGCCTTGGATGGCGATGTAGGTGATCAGGGTCGCGGCCACCGCCGGAAGGTTCAGCAAGGCGACCAGGGCCCCGTTGAGCACTCCGATCCCGGCGGCCACGACCAGGATCAGGGCCAGGCCGCCTGTCGAGGCCAGGGCGCCGGCGTCTTCGGTCCAGAAGAAAGAACTGATCACCAGCACCAACCCCGCCAGCGGGCCCACCGACAGGTCGATCCCGCCGGTCATCACCACCAGGAATTGCCCCAGGGCGACCAGTGCCAGGGCCGAGGTCGACAACAACACCGCGTAGATGTTGGGTTCGCCGATGAAACGGATGTTGGTCACGATGCCCAGCAGCCCGATGGCCAGGATCGCCGCGGAGATGACCACGGTGGGGGCGGAGTTGCGCAGCGTGGCGGCGCCGAATCCCCCACCGGTCTTGGACCGCACCCGGGAGGAGGAGCCGTCGCGGTCACCGGTGTGGCGTTGGGAGTGGGTGGCGACCATGGCCTGCATCATGTTGGTCTCGGTGACCTGGTCACCTTCGAGCACGGTCACGATCGATCCGCTGGACATCACGATGACGCGGTCGCACAGCCCTTCGAGCTCCATCGCGTCGGAGGAGACCACCAGGACCGCCAGCCCGTCGGTGGCGGCCGCCCGCAGCTGGGTGTAGATCTCCGATCGTGCCCCGGCGTCCACGCCTTGGGTTGGTTCCTCGGTGAGGACCACCCGGGGGTTGGCCAGCAGTGCCCGGGCCAGCACCACTTTCTGCTGGTTGCCTCCCGAGAGGTTGCTCACCGGGGTGTCCAGGGTCGGGGCTTTCACGCCCAGGCCGCGGGTCATGCCCAGGGCCGCCTGGGCCTCGGCGGTGGAATCAACGGCGATGCCGCGACGGAAGCGTCCCAGGGCGCTGAGGGTGGAGTTCTCGCGGATGGAGAAGTCTGCCAGCACCCCTTCTTTCGCCCGGTCGGCCGGCATGAACACGAGCCCGGCGGCCCGGGACCGGGAGACACTGCCCAGCTTCAGAGCCTGCCCCTCGACGAGGACCTCGCCCTTGGCCGGCTCCAGTCCGGCCAGGGACCGCAGCACCTGGGGCTGGCCGTTGCCGGCCACCCCGGCGATGCCCACGATCTCCCCGGGCCGGACCTGGAACGACACATCGGAGAGGATTTCGTTGGAGAGGTTGCGCACCTCCAGGGCCGGACGTTCGGCGAACTGCTGGGCGCCCTTGTCCGGGAACACCGCCTCAATCTCCCGCCCGGCGATCAGGGCCACGATCTCGTCGTCGGTCTTCGCCTGGGGGTCGTAGGTGCCGCGCATCCGCCCGTCACGCAGGATGGTCATGGTGTCGGCCAGTTCCCGGATTTCCGGGATCCGGTGGGTGATGTAGACGACGCCGACCCCGGCGGCGGCGATCGAACGAACCTTGTCGAAGAGGATGGCGACCTTGTCCTGGGCCAGCGGTGCGGTGGGCTCATCGAGGATGAGCAGTCGGGTGTCCACGGCCAGGGCCCGGGCGATCTCGATCAGCTGCAGTTCAGAAATGGGCAGGTCCCCGCACTGGGCCGAGGGGGAGACGGCGCTGCCGACCTTGCTCAGCTGCTCACGCACCCACGGGTCCAGCTGCGCCAGCGGGGGACGCATGGACTCGGGCACGGTCAAGGCCATGTTCTCGGCCACCGTCAGGTCCGGGGCCAATGCCGGGGTCTGGTGGACGATGGAGATGCCGTGCCGGACGGCCTCATCGGGGGTCAGCCGCTCCCGGCGCTCTCCCCCGACCAGGATGGTCCCGGTCGAAGGGTCCAGGGCCCCGGAGATGATGCCCATGAGGGTGGACTTGCCCGCCCCGTTCTCCCCGAGCAGGGCGTGCACCTGACCGGGGTAGAAGTTGATCGAGATGTCTTGGAGGGCCTTGACCGGCCCAAAGGTTTTGGAGACGCCCTCTACGCCGAGGACGGGATCTTTCGCGCTGAGGACGGGATCCTGCATCGCCCTGGCGGTGCTGTTCTTCATGATGAACCCTTGTCGTCGTGGGTGATCGTGGTCGCGCTTGCGCGCAGGAGGCTGCTAGCGCAGGACCTCGGCGACCTGCTCCTTGGACAGTTCGCCGGAGAGGATCGCGTCCTCTGGAAGCTCTGGTTCACAGACCGGCGGTTGCGGCTCACCGGAGACCGAGTCCTCGAAGACGTGCGGGATGTCCTCCGTCGAGGCCGGCGCGTCACCGCCGGTGGCCCCGGCAATGGCGTGCTGGGCCGCCAGCCGGCCCATGGAGGTCTGGGAGTTGACCGTCAGCAAATCGAACGGTTCCCCCTCCTCAAGCTTTTCTTGGTACTTGCACGACAGGCCGTTGACGTCGGCCGTGGCGATGAGCGGGATCTCCCGGCCGGCTTGCTCGAAGGCGCTGATGATGCTGGTGGCCGCGAAATCGGCGACGACCGCGTCGATCTGCGGGTACTTGTTGATCATCGTCGCCGTCACCTGCTGGGTCTGGGCCGGGTTCCAGTTGGTGACCGTGAACGGCTTGTCACCGATGATCTCGAGTTCCGGGTGGTCCTTGAGGACCTTCTGCAGCCCTTCGTCGACCGCGAGGTTCTGGGAGTTGGCCGGGGGCCCGCCCAGGAACAAGACGTTGCCGCCCTCGGGCAGGTTCTCCACCAGCCACTCCCCCCACAGCTCCCCGATCGTGGGGAAACTGGAGGCCACAAAGGTGGTGTACTCCTCCCCAGGTGTGCCCCCGGGGGACACCCGGTAGGGCACCACGGTGGCACCGCTGCGGTAGGCGTTGCGGATGGCCGGCAGGGTGGCTTCCCCGGCGTCGGGGAACACTAGGATGCCCGTGGCGCCCTGGGCGACGAGGCTGTTGATGTCCGAGACGGCCTTCTGGGTGTCGCCCTGGGCGTTGAGGTAGATGAAGTCCTCGACACTGGGGCAACGGGAGACCTCGTCCTCGATCTCCGCCCGGTTCAGCCGCTTCCAGCTGTTGGAGCCAGCACCGTCGGCGAAGCCGACGACCGCTGGGGTGCCGCCGCACCAGGCAGGGGTCTCAGCAGAGGAGCCTTGGGCGGCGTCCGCCGGAGGCTGGGCTTCGGGAGAAGCGGAGCTGCATCCCGTCAAAGCAATGATGGCGCTGACAGCCCACAGCTTGCGCGCGTAGTTCGACACGTCGGTGCCCTACTTTCCGTGGTTCTGGGGTCGGTGGAGATGGGGATGAGGTCCCGGGAGTGGCCGAGCCTGCTGCTAGGAGCGGCGGCCGGTCCTGTTGCGGCTGCGGTGGGCCAGCACGCCCAGTGCCAACGCCAGGGCCTGAATGAGCGTCTGGACCCCGGGCCCCAGGCCCAGGGTGAGGGCCATGCGGTCCACCTGCGTGAAGAAGATCGCGGCGACGGCCGTGGCGATGACGCTGCCCTTACCTCCCAGCAGCGACGTGCCGCCCAGCACAACCACGGCCACGGAAGCCAGCAGGTAGGAGTTGCCCTCGCTGATGCTGGGGGTGTTGACCAGCCCGGCCAGCAGGATCCCGCCCACCGCGTACAGGGCGGTGGCGGCAGCGTAGGCCATGATCATTGAGGTCGCAGGGCGGATGCCGGCCGCTGCCGCCACACGCGGATTGGCCCCCACCGCTTCAAATCGGCGCCCCCAGGGCGTCATCTTCGTGACGACGGTCAACGCGGCGGTCAACACGATCGCGATGAGCACCGGAACCGGGATCCCCAACAGGTCAGCGGTTGCGATCTGATACCAGGAGTTGGGGGAAGGTCGGGCCGCTCCGGCGGACACGGCCCAGGTGGTGCCAATGAGCAGGGCGTTCATGCCCAGAGTGACCACGATGGGCGCCACGCGCACGTAGGCCACGATCACACCGGAGAGGAAACCAGCCAGGAACATCACGGCCACTGCCAGCACGGCCATCACAGCGACACTGGCCAGGTTGTCCGAGGGCGCCTTGGTGATCAAGACGACGGCCAGGGAAAAGGCCCCGGGGACCGACAAGTCGATGCCGCCTTGCTGGATGACCAGCGTCTGCCCCAGGGCCACGATGGCCAGAATCGCCGCGAACGGGATCATGCTCAGCACTGCGTTGCCGCTCACGCTGGCGGGGGCCACGACGGCGCTGACGGCAAAGAGTGCCACCGTGGCGATGACGATGGCGCTCAGTCCGCGAGGCAACTGACGTCGCCCTGGCCCAATCTGAGTGGGCGAGGTCTCCCCGGGGGGAGCGATCACGCCGTCGTCCACGGGACTGACGGGTGCCGGATCTGGAGTGGTTCTCAAGGCGGGACTCCCTGGTGAGTGTGGACCGGATCACGCTGGTGTCCTCAATGATGTCAATCACTGCTGTACACCGTGCTCTCTAAGAGAACAGTGATCCGCATCACCTGTCAACCCCTCAAGGGCACAGTCGGTGAATATACGGGAGTTGGGGCGGTTGCGATCCACAAGAGGGTTGCCAGCGAGGGAAGTGTCAGTGGCCCTTTTGTTGATAGTGGTTGACGTCACTGTGCAGTCCTGCTTCACTTCTGAGTGAACACGCCACCTTGAGCCAGCCCTTCTGGACAGAATGGACGCAGCCCCATGACCCTCACAAGACCTTCCGCCGACCTCGACACCAAGGCCCAGATCCGCGAGTTGGAGGACCAGCGCTACGACGCCATGTTGCGCGGAGCCGCCGACGACTTCGCCAAGCTGTGCCACAAGGACCTCACCTACACCCACTCCGACGGCAGCAGGGACACCCTGGCGTCGTACATGGACAAGCTCACGCAGCGGTTCTACGTCTACGAGCACATCGATCACCCCATCGAGGACATCGTCCTCGTCGACGACACCGCCGTGGTCGTCGGCAGCATGAACGCTGACATCCTGGCCGCCGGAGCCCCCAAGCGGCTGGAGAACCTGTGCATCTCCGTGTGGGTGCGCCAGGGCGACCAGTGGCGCCTGCTGGCCTTCGAGCCCACCCCGGTGCCCAAGACCAACAAGTAAGCCCCCCCCCCACCGCCAGCAATCTTCCGGTGTGCGTCCCGTGGCCACGCCGCTCAACGACGGGTGATCCACCATGCTGAACTTCCAACACACCACCTTGGGCCAACGAGTGCTCTTCGGCTCCGGGCGCGCTGCCGAGTATGTGGCCGCCGACCTCTCCCGCCTGGAAGCCTCGAAGGTGATGGTCATCGCCGCCCCGCCGGAGCAGCAGCTGGCCCAACAAGCTACGACCGGCATCGATGCCGCACTGTGGTGGGACGATGTTGTCCAGCACGTGCCGGTGGAGAAGGCCGAAGCCGCCCGGGCTGCGGCAACCGACCACAGTATCGATGTCATCGTGTGCGTCGGCGGGGGCTCCACCACGGGCCTGGCCAAGGCTGTGGCGCTGACGACCGGGATCCCCATCATCGCTGTGCCCACCACCTACGCCGGTTCTGAGGCCACCAACGTGTGGGGCCTGACCGAGGAACGCACCAAGACCACCGGGGTCGATGACCGTGTTCTACCCGTGAGCGTGGTCTACGACTCGCAGCTGTCCAAGACCCTTCCCGTCGGTCTGTCGGTGGCCTCCGGGCTCAACGGCCTGGCCCACTGCGTGGACTCCCTGTGGGCGCCAACGGCCGATCCTCTCAACCAGGCGCTGGCACTGGAAGGGGCCCGGGCGCTGAATCTGGCCCTGCGCGGGATCGTCGCCGATTCCGACGACCTCGACGCCCGCGAGCAGGCTCTCTACGGCTGCTACCTCGCCGCGGTGGCCTTCGCCTCGGCCGGGTCGGGACTGCACCACAAGATCTGCCATGTGCTGGGGGGCACCTTCGACCTGCCCCACGCCCAGACCCACGCCACCGTGCTGCCCTATGTGCTGGCCTTCAACGCCTCCGCCGTGCCGGAGCTGGCCGGCCGGCTGGCCACCGCCCTGGGGTCGCCCGCCGCCACTGCGGCCGAAGGGCCCGAGGCCGCGGTAGGCGCACTCAACGCTCTGCGCGAGGCGGTGGAGGCCCCGTTCCGGCTCTCCGACTACGGATTCACCGAAGCCGGCATCCCCGAGGCGGTCGAGCGGGTGCTCAAGGCCGCCCCGTCCTCGAACCCCGTGGCCGTGACCGAGGAGAACATCACGGCCCTGCTCACTGATGCCCTCACGGGCAACACCCCCACCCACCCGTATCGCCCGGACACCGAACCGGCCACCCACTGAGTCACCGCACCGAGCAGGAGCACACCATGACCGAGACCACCAGCACCACGTCCGTCAGCGCCGAGCAGGCCGCCCGTGAGCAGGCTTTGACCGAACGGGTCCTCGATTCCTTCGAGAACACCCGTGATCCTCGGCTCAAGGAGGTGATGCAGTCCCTGACCAAGCACCTGCACGCCTTCATCCGCGAGGTGCGGCTGAGCGAGGAGGAGTGGAACACCGCCATCGAGTTCCTCACCGCCGTCGGGCACATCACCGACGACCGCCGCCAGGAGTTCATCCTGCTCTCCGACGTCCTAGGGGCCTCGATGCAGACCATCCTGGTGAATAACCCCGCCAATGGGAACGCCACCGAGGCCACCGTCTTCGGCCCATTCTTCCTCGAGGACGCACCGGAGATCCCGCTGGGCGGGAACATCGCCGGGCCCGCGCACGGTCAGCCCTGCTGGGTGGAGGGCACCGTGAAGGACACGCACGGTAATCCCGTGTCCGGGGCACGAGTGGAGGTCTGGGAGGCCGACGAGGACGGCTTCTACGACGTCCAGTACGACGACCACCGCATCGCGGGCCGCGCTCACCTTTTCACCGACGAGCACGGGGAATTTCGATTCTGGGGGCTGACTCCGACCCCCTATCCCATCCCCCACGACGGGCCGGTGGGCAAAATGCTGGCAGCTACTAACAGGTCCCCGGTGCGCGCCTCGCACCTGCACTTCATGGTCACCGCGCCAGGCCTGCGGACCCTGGTCACCCACATATTCGTGGAGGGTGATCCGCAGCTCGACATCGGTGACTCCGTGTTCGGGGTCCAGGACTCGCTGATCAAGCGCTTCGAGGCTCAGCCCGCCGACACTCCCACGCCCGACGGGCGCAACCTCGGGGACAAGGAGTGGGCCCGCACCCGCTTCGACATCATCCTCGTCCGGAATGACGAGCGACAGTAGACAGGGCGGGGGATCTGCCGGTGATTGGCTACAACGACATCCCCGACTCCGCCCGCCTGCCCGTGCCTCCAAGCACCATGCGGAGGCCGCCCACGGTATCTGCCTGGTGCGGCGACGAAAGCCGTCGACACGGTCCTATCAGGACACCCGCCCGTCAGCGCGACACCGTGTCCACACCCGCAGCCAGGGCTTGCCCCACGCGGTTCCGAGGGATCGGAAGAACGGAGAAAAGATGCCCATCGTCACAATCAACATGGTCACCGGCCGAGACCGCGCCAGGGTGCAGGAATGCCTGCGCGAGGTTGCCAAGACGGTCTCCCGCACCCTGGATATTTCGTTGTCCTCCGTCCGCGTGCTGGCCAACAAAGTCGACTCGGAGCTGTGGACGGTCGGTACCACACTCAAGAGTGAGGACCTGCTTTCCAGACCTACCCCCTGATTCCTGCAGGCCGGACCCCGGGCAGCGCCTACTTGAGGTCCGGCATGCAGGGCTCGCTCATCAAGCGGGTCGAGGTCCAACCCGGCGGCACTGCCATCCCGCACAGACGCGATCTCAGGGGTGAGGAATGCGCCCGCACTTGCCTCGACGTCACCCCCGTCCGGACCCAGGAGCAACAGTAGAGAGCACCCCGGCCACGTCTCCCTGTACCGCCCCATGCCCTCACCGGCCAACGATCCTGCAGGAGACCAGCCCGGGACGGAGGGATCGGCGCCAGAGCCTCCGCCGACCGTGTTGGGGCAGGCGCCTTCGCCCCGCGCCCCTGGCGTCGCCCGCCCCATCGACAGCGAAGCCCGGGGTGACGTACTTAGATCTGATCTCAAAACTTGCTAGTCGTTGCTCCTCCTCCAGGGCGTGGTTTCACTCGAAAAGACCGGGTGGTGGAGACATAACGGGCAGGGGCACGACCTTGGGTTGGTGTTCTTCGGGGGTGCAGCCTTCGAAAGGGCCGGTCGCGTCGAAGAGGACCCGCATGGTGGGGTCGGCGTAGTCGCGCCACCACACGGCCATGCCGGTGGCAGGGTCCAGACGCAGATGTTCCCAGGCTCGCCACAGGGCGGTGAGGCGACTTACGGCTTCGGGGTGTCGCCACCACTGGGCGCACCAGGTGGGCCCGGTCCCGCGCCCGGCCACGGGGATCTTCCGGCGGTAGGTCTGGGTGAGGTCGTCGGCGACGAAGAGGTCGACGCTGGAGTAGAACAGCTCCGGCTGCTTCTCCCCCGTCGCCTCGGTCTCTTCGAAGTCGTCGGTGGACTGGTCGCGTTCTTGTTGCCAGTCCACGCTTACTCCTTAACCAGGGCGGCCCACCGATTGCCCGACGGGACCTGCTCTTCCGTCATGGTGTGCTCGGTGTTCGTGTCCGTCGCGGGAGTGTTGCGGGCGGCTTCGGACGCCTCGGCGGCCTGAGCATAGGGGCGGGCGCTGACGGGGACGGTGCGCAGCAGCACAGCTCTTGCCCCGGAGCCGAGCATCACCGCCCGCCCCTTGGGCAGGGCTGCCAGATCCGCGACGGAGTGGATGTCGTCGGTGGCGTCCTGGCGGGAGGTGGAACCGCTGTCCTTCTGTCTCGAGGAGGAGACGGAGGTGTAGGTGTACTTGCCGATCAGCTCGAAGAGCATCTTGAGGAAGCCTTCCTCCTTGACGTTGCCGCCGTAGGTGACGACATTGGCCGTGGAGAAGAGCTTGCGCACCCCGGATTCGCCCCGGACGTCCACGCCTTGGGACCAGGACTGCAGGAAAGTGGAGACCACGATCCCGCGGGAGCCGTAGTGGCTGTAGCGGTCAGGCAGGTTCGCCCAGCGGCAGACGTTGGCGGCCTCATCCAGCACGCAGACCATCGGAGTGGACAGCCGGCCCCCCGCCTGGGTGACGGCGTGCTCCTCGGCCGCCGTCACCGTGGCCACCGCCAGAGAGGTCGCCAAGGGGCCGGCGGTGCCCGCACCTTCCTTGGACAAGGCGTAGAGGGTGTGCTTCCCGGCCACGAACCCCTGAGGGTCGAACTGCGGGCGGGGATCAGCCGGTCCGGTGGGGTTGACCCAGGGGGCGACCTTCTCGTTCTTCAGGCAGGAGGCCATCTGACGGGCGGTGCCGAAGATGCCCTCGCGCTGCTTGTCCGGGGCTTGAATCGCTCCGGCCAGCGAGTCCGCCTCCTTGGCCCACCCCGCCTCGTCGAGCAGCTTGACCGCGGTGTCGTCGGTGGGACGCGACAGCCAGTAGTGCACCCGTTCGATGGGCTCGCGGCCCACAGCGGCGGCCAGTAGCAGTCCGGCCAGCAGGTCCTTGCCGGCGGAGTCGAAGTAGGCGTCCCCGCCCTTGGCCCCGGTGGCCCGGGAGCCGGCGGCGAAGTTGGTGGCCATCTCCGTGGCGCGTTCGCTGTCGGTGACGTAGGTCAGCGGGTTCCACCACCAGGTGGGCTGCTCCCCCGCGACGCCTTGGGGGTCGAAGACCCATACGTCGCCTTTCTCGGCGCGGAGGTCGCGGGTGAGGTCGGAGAGGTCGCGTTTGTTGGAGGTGGCGATCACCGGGCCCGGGGCCTCGATGATCGACGGGGCGGCTTGGGAGGTGGTCTTGCCGGTGCGGGTGCCCCAGATGTGCACCAGGGTGTCCTCCCAGGAGGCGTAGAGGGTGTGTCCGCCGCGGACCATCTTCCCGATCATCACCCCGGGCGCCTGGACACCGAAGCGGGCGGCCTTGGCCTGGGCCTGTTTCTCGGTAAAGGGGGCGACGTCGCGGACGGTGGCCATGCTCACGGCCGCGCGGTCGTGCTTGACGGTCTTCTGGGCCTTCTGGTGGCGCTTCCAACCCCACAGCACGAGCACCACGAACAGGAGCGGCCCGGTCGTGGCGACCAGGACGGTCTCCGTGGTGCGCCACGGGAGGTCACCGGTGACGGTGCCCAGGGACCGCTCCCAGTACCCGCTGGGCAACGGGTCCGTATGCGGGGTGAGGGCGTGTCCGGCGGTGACGACCGTGTAGAGGATGGCCGGGATACCGACCAGGGCAAAGAGAAGGGTCAGCAGGAGGGCGACCTCCCCGCCGTCGGCCTTGTACTTGCGGTCCAGGGAACTCACCGCTCTCCCCCTACGTGGTCGGCGCGGGATTTGGCTTCGTGCCACTTCTTCTCGGTGTCGTGGACGAGGGTCCGGCGTTCGGTGGGGGTGAACTCCATGGAGAACGGGATGCCGGCCCTCGAGCCGACCTTGATGAAGAAGTTCCCCTGCCCCGGCGGCGGGGTGGTGGTGCGGTCGTCGAAGTACCAGGCGGCGTTGGCCTCATCAGCCAGCCACTCATTGAGCTCCTCATCCGTCAACGCCTGGTCGGTGGGCTGGTAGACCTCGGAGTTGGTGTACTGGATGGCCTCGTCCCCGCGGCGGTTTCAGGCGGGCGGGTCCTGCCAGGCGGCCAGCTGCTCCTGCTCACGCATCGACAGTGGCACGGACTCGGTGAGCAGCGGCATCTCCGACTTGACCAGCCCACCGAGGATCTTGATTCCGCAGCGGTCCATAATGCCTTTGGCCTTGTGCTGGTCGGCCTCATCGCCCACCGCAGTGAGGTCCAAGGGGGTGCGGGAGGCCATGATCTGGCCCATCCCCACTCACGGTTCAGGCGAGTGAAGGCGTTGACCTGTTCGACGATGCTGGGCCCGGCGGCCAGGGTTTTCCACAGCTCGTCGAGGATCACGAGGAACCGCTGACGGGCGATCGCCCCTTCATCGGCCAGCAGGTTGAAATTGGTTACGGTGTCGAGAGAATCCCGGCCACCATCGAAGTGCGACCGTTATGCGTTTCGTGATCGATGTCAAACAACGGAACCCGTTTAGGCTGCACTTATGGGCCATCCGCAATCCACCGTCTTCGAGCAGCTTTCCCCGGGTTTGTACGAGCATCTCGAGGATTCCGAACTCTTACGGCAGCTTGCCGCCCTGCCACTGGGGAGGGCGGTGCTTGACAAAGTTGACGATGCGGACAGCCCCCACGTCTTGGGCCGCTACCTGGCGGATCGCATCCAGGTGCACTTGGAGTCGCTCCCAGCAGCGACCCGCGTAGACGAAGTCAATCGCATTCTGGGTCTCTTGGACCGCGATCCGGACGCAGCACTGCGCATTGCTCCCGGTCCCCGACAGCTGCTCTCTGTCGTTTCCGAGCGTGGAAGGGTTCCTCGAAAGCCAGCGACTCCCTTGTCGGACGCAGCTCTTCTCACTAACACTCCGCACGAGCCGCAGGTGGGCCGCGAAATTGCCAAGGAGTTAGAGAGCGCCGATCGTGTGGACCTCCTCATCGCCTTTGTGAAATGGTCCGGGCTCCATGTCATGGACAAGGAACTGCAGGACTTGAAGGACCGCGGCGTGCCCTTCCGGGTGCTCACCACCGTGTACATGGGCGCTAGCGACGCCAAGGCGATTAACGCGTTAGCGCACAAGTATGGCGCGGAGGTCCGCATCAGCTACGAAACCCGAAATACTCGCCTTCACGCCAAGGCATGGATGTTCCACCGCAATACGGGATTCAGCACCGCCTACGTCGGCAGCTCAAACCTGTCACATGCCGCCATGCTCGACGGCCTCGAGTGGAACGTGCGCCTTTCCTCCGTCGCGACGCCGGCACTCCTGCAGAAATTCGAGGCGACATTCGAGAGCTACTGGGCTTCGGAGGGATTTGAGCCCTACAACCCGGACGATGACGGCGAGCGCCTGGCGACTGCCCTAGCCGAAGGCGGCGGGCGGGTGTCTTCGGACGTATCTATTGCCCACCTCGATGTCCAGCCCTACCCTTATCAGGCTCAAATGCTCCAGGAGGTGGAAGCGGAGCGCGTGATTCACGACCGTCACCGCAACCTCGTCGTCGCCGCGACAGGCACCGGGAAGACCATCGTGGCGGCTCTGGACTATCGCCGACTTCAGGCTGGCACCCTAGGTGACCTCTCACTGCTATTTGTAGCCCACCGCAGAGAGATTCTCGAGCAGGCACGTCAGACTTACGCCACTGTGCTGCGTGACGGCGCCTTCGGTGAGCTCATGGTGGACGGCTATCAGCCGGTTCGAGGCAAGCACGTCTTTGCGTCGATTCAGTCCCTCAACGCCAGGATCCTGGACCGCTTCGCCGCCGATGCCTTCGACGTGGTGGTCATCGACGAGTTCCACCATGCCGACGCTCCGACCTACCGGAAAATCATTGAGCACTTCAACCCCCAGGAGCTCCTGGGACTCACCGCTACTCCAGAGCGCGGCGATGGCGTCAATGTCGCGGAGGGGTTTTTCGAAGGCCGCATTGCCAGCGAACTGCGCCTGTGGGATGCCCTCGATCAGCAGTTGCTGACACCCTTCCACTATTTCGGCGTATCAGACGGCGTTGACCTGTCGGCTCTCCAGTTCCGGCGGGGCCGTTACGAGGACAAAGACCTGGATGCGATCTACACGGGCAATGAGGCACGTACCGCCAAGGTGCTGCAGGCTCTCAATGACAAAGTGCTCGATCCGCATCGCATGAAAGCCATTGGTTTCTGCGTCTCCGTCAAGCATGCGGAGTACATGGCACGAAATTTCACGGAAACCGGGCTGCCGTCCGCGGCGTTGTCCGGGGAGAGCTCCAGCGACGAACGGCGGACTGCCCTCAAGGCGCTGCAGCGCGGAGAACTGCGTGCCGTCTTTGCCGTCGATCTGTTCAATGAAGGTCTCGACATTCCGCAGGTCGACACCATTCTCATGCTGCGACCAACGCAGTCATCCACGTTGTTCCTGCAGCAACTGGGACGCGGTCTGCGGCTGGCTCCCGACAAGCCCGTACTGACCGTCCTGGATTTCATCGGATTTCAGCACCGAGAGTTCCGGTTCGACCTGAAATATCGTGCCGTGACGGGGTCGAGCCGGACGCGTCTGGCCAAGGACCTGGAGGAAGGCTTTCCCTTTCTCCCCTCTGGAACTCAAATCGTCTTCGATGCGGTTGCCCAGTCCCTCGTGCTCAACAACGTGAAGCGTCAGCTGCGCCTGACGACCCGGCAGGTGGTCGAAGAAATCAGGGATCTGGCGGCGCAGCAACCGTCGCCGGAGTCGTACACCCTACATCAGTACCTGACGGATACCCTCTCTGATGCCTCGGACATCTACCGACGGAACAAGTTTGACGGTCGGCCGACAACCTGGAACACCTTGCGTCGCGCCGGTGGACTGGTCCCCGATGTCCTCTGGCCCGCCGAGAATCAGGAGGTGGAAGTCCTCGGTTTGCTGCAGCGCGCCAAGGCGTTCCTGAACGTGGATGACCCTGCCCGTCTCCGGTCATATGAAATGCTGCTCCGAGCGGATGCACCGCCGGTATCGTCTCTGCCGCTCAGGGAGCAGCGGATGGCACGCATGCTCTACTACTCTTTCTGGCCGCAGGGTCCGAAGAGCGGCGGGCCTGCCGATCTGGAGAATGGCCTCGAGTTGCTCCGGTCGTACGCCATCATTGGGGACGAGCTGACGCAGCTCATCGACGTCACAGCCGACAAGGCACGCAATTTGCCCCGGCCGCTGGGGCAGTGCTACGCCGACATTACCCTGCAGACCCATGCGCACTACACCCGGGAAGAGCTTCTGGCCGGTCTGGGCATGGGAGAAGAAGGGCAGCGCACTCCCGGCACTGTGCGCGAAGGAGTGTCCTGGATTCCGTCCTCGCGATGCGAAGCGCTGCTCGTCACGCTCCACAAGTCGGAGAAAGACTTCTCGCCCAACACCATGTACAAGGACTACGCCATCTCCCAGACGCTCTTCCACTGGGAGTCGCAGAACCAGACAACCCCGGAGTCCTCAGCGGGACAGCGGTATCGGCACCACACCACGCAGGACAGCCACATCATGCTGTTCGTCCGCGAGTCCCCGACGCAGGAGGCTGGGACCTCGCCATACGTCTTCTTGGGTCCTGTCGACTACGTGTCGCACGAAGGGTCTAAGCCCATGTCGATCATCTGGAAACTGCACCGCCCGATGCCCTCCACCGTGTTCTCGGCCGCGAGCACGGTGGCGCCCCTCAGCTAGAGTCACCAGCCCCAGAGAGCGAGCTTTAGAACTCGATCACCTGCCGCACCGCCCGCCCCGCGTCCAGCTCGTCCATGGCCTCGTTGATCTGCTCCAGCTCGATATGCGCGGTGATCAGCTTCTCCAGCGGCAGCACGCCGTCGCGCCACATCTGCTCGTACTTGGGGATGTCCACTGCCGGCACGGCCGAGCCCAGGTAGCTGCCGATGATCTGCTTGGCCTCGGCGGTGAGCTTCAGCGGCTCGATCTGCGACATCGCCCCCGGCGCGGGCAGACCCACGGTCACGGTCACCCCGCCCGGACCGGTCGCGTTGAACGCGGTCTCGAACGCCCGCGGGTGCCCGGCCGCCTCGATGACCACGCGCGGCTTCTCCTCGAGTGCCACCAGCTCGTCCGGGGTGAGCGTCTCGTCGGCGCCGAACTCCCGGGCCAGCTCCAGCTTCTCCTGCAGCGCGTCGACCGCGATCACGCGCCGGCAGCCGACCGCCTTGGCCACCAGCAGCGCCGCCAGCCCCACACCGCCGAGGCCGACCACCGCCACGGCGTCGTCGGGGGTGGCGCGTGCCGCGTTGATCACGGCCCCTCCCCCGGTGAGCACCGCGCACCCCATGACCGCGGCGATCGCGGCCGGGACGTCCTCGCCCACGGGCACCACGGAGCGCCGGTCCACCACGGCGTGGGTCGCGAACCCGGAGACCCCCAGGTGGTGGAAGACCTGCCCGTGCGGGCCGGTCAGGTGCATCGAGCCCTCCATGAGGGTGCCGGCCGCGTTGGCCTTCGAGCCCACCGAGCACGGCAGCCGCCCCTCGGTGGCGCACGCCGCGCACTTCCCGCAGCGCGGCAGGAACGCCATGACCACGTGCTGGCCCTCGGCCAGGTCCGTGACGGCGGAGCCCACGGACTCGACCACGCCGGCGGCCTCGTGCCCCAGCAGCATCGGCAGGGGCCGCGGCCGGTTCCCGTTGACCACGGACAGGTCCGAGTGGCAGACCCCGGCCGCCGTCATGCGCACGAGCAGCTCCGTGGGGCCGGGCTCGCCGAGCTCGAGCTCCTCGATGCGCAGGGGCTTCGACTCGGCGTAGGGGGCGTCGGCGCCCATGGCCTCCAGGACTGCTCCACGGATCTTCACGGCATGACCTCCGGTCTCGGGACGGGTGTGACCCGGTTCACCGTACCGCCGCAACGAGGTGTTCAGCGACACCGTTCAGTGCCTGCGCCCGGTGCGTGCGCTCGGCGGACCCCTTCGCCGCGGCCGGCCGTCCCGGTCCTGCTCGGCAGGAGTCGAGAGCCGTTCGACCGGGGCCGTCCTCCGATCTGCCCCTTCACACCATCCGCCGTGCCCATTGGGCCGTCCCGGCACCCTGGCCC
This sequence comes from Kocuria rhizosphaerae, assembly GCF_044462265.1. NCBI lineage: Bacteria > Bacillati > Actinomycetota > Actinomycetes > Micrococcales > Micrococcaceae > Kocuria > Kocuria rhizosphaerae. The sequence continues at coordinate 39,029 of NZ_JBISWL010000114.1, read as the reverse complement.
CCCGCGGTCCCGGTGCCTACGCTTCGGGCATGCTGCCCGCGCACGCCGACGGGTCCTTCGAGGACCGCAGGGCCCGGCCTGTCCGCCCCCCGGCCCCGGCGCGGACGAACCCGGTCCCGGTGCAGGCGACCGTGGGCAACAGGGCCACCACCTCGCTGCTGTCCACCGGGCGCACCGGGGGCCCGGCGGTGCGCCGCGCGGCGGACCCGCTGCCGCTCCAGCGCTCCGCGGACCAGGCCAAGGACATGCAGGCACGGGCCTGGCTGGTGCGCGGATTCCAGGCCATCCGTGCGCTGCTCGGCCTCCAGGGAGACCTGGACTTCGTGATGGGGGTCGACACCCTCAAGCAGCCGATCCGGGCCCACCACATCCCCGGCCAGATCGCCGACGTGGCCCTGGTGATCGCGGGGGTCCACGGCTCCGAGCAGTCCGGCGTCGAGGTCGCCGACCGGCTGCTCGCCCAGCTCCGGGTGCACAAACCCTTCTTCACCGTGGTGATCGTCCCCCGGCTCTTCCCGGACAACGTGGCCTCACGCGCGGCCTGGGAGGCGAAGCTCGCCAAGGACCAGGGCACGATCACCCTGAAGAAGTACCGCGAGCTGCGCAACAAGGCCGGTGACCCGCACCGGTCGACCACCGGTCAGGTCGATCCCAACCGCCAGTTCCCGGCCCCGGGCGCGGACCTCGACCTCGACAAGCCCGTCGACGCCAAGGGCCGCCCCGTGGAACCGGGCAACCTCGCCCTGATGGCCCTGATCACGGCCTTCTCCCCGCAGCGGCTGATCTCCATCCACGCGCAGAAGGACCTGGACAAGGCCGGGGTGTTCTCCGACCCGCAGGCGAGTGTGGCGCCCGGACCCCTGGCCACGGAGACCGACCGGCTGGCCATCGAGGCGGCCAAGCGGGCGGAGGCGCTCGGGGCCCGGGTCGCGGGGAACAAGCGTGGCACGACGTTCTCGAGCCTGTATCCCGGCCAGGACCCGAAGACGGCCAAGGAGCAGATGAAGCGGGAGAACGCGAAGGGCCACTCGCTGGGCCAGTGGGGGCCCTCGCAGGGGATCGGCGTGTTCACCGTGGAGGTCGCCGAGCAGTACACCTCCACCGGCGCGGTCGGCGACCCGCACCGGGCGGCGGAGCTGGAGGCGCACGCCACCGCGTTGCGGGAGGTGCTGCTCGGCCCGCCCGCCGTCCCCGCGGGCCCGGGCGGGGCGGGAACGCCGGCCCAGGGAGCCGCGGGGGCGCCGCCGGCGCCCGTCCAGCGCGCGGGCCCGCCCGGGACCGCGGTCCCGGCCGCCGTGGAGCGCGTCCACCCGCACTCGTGGACGGGCGAGCGGGACGACCGGCTCGAGCACGGGACGGTCGGCACGGCGAGCGCCGTCCGCGCCGCCGACCGGTCCGCGCAGGTGCGCCTGACCGTCGCCGGTCTCACCGCGCTGCAGCGGGCGGTGGGCAACGCCGCGGTCGCTGAGCACGTCGCGGAGCACGTGGCGCAGCGGCAGCCGGCGCCACCCGATCTCGACCTGACGGAGTTCATCGAGGACACGGCCTCCCCCGGGCTCACCCTGGCGGTGGCGACGAGGATCCGGGACGCCCTGACCGCGAACCGGAGGCAGCAGGCCCTGAACCTCCTCGTGGACGCGCTCGTGGAGGACGGCACCATCAACCGGGCCCTGCTGCGCGGCGGGCGGATGCGCTACGACGCCGGCCTGGCCGGTGAGGGAGCCGCGACGGTGCCGAGGTTCCGGCTCGTCGAGGGCCGGCGCGTCGCGAACCCCACCCGGGTGCGCCTCGGACCGAACGCCTTCCGCCGTGGCCTGCCGCTGCTGTACAGCTCGGTGCTCCACGAGTACCGGCACGTGGAGCAGTTCCAGCGGATCAACTCCGCCGAGGACCCGCTGTCCGGGCAGAACGACTGGCTGGAGCACCGCCAGGAGGTGGACGCCTACCTGCACGAGATCGAGAACTCGCGCACGACCGGGATGTTCGCCGACCCGCGGCAGATGCGCGAGGCGTGGCGCCGGCTGCACTTCGAGCACTGGATCGACGTCGACCGGGCCGGCCGGCGCGCGTTGAACGACCGGTATGTCGCCGCGCATGCGATCGTTCGGGAGGCGGTCGGCCCGGACGTCCGGCTGGGGTTCAGCCCGCTGTAGGAGACCACCGTTCCAGGAGACCACCGCTGCAGCACATCAACGCTTCAGCACACCACCGAGAGGACCGACCGTGACCCAGCTGCGACTCGTGCTCGAACCGTTCCGGAGCACCTACGGCGTCGACGACGACGTTCCCGTGCGCGTGCTCCTGGTCAACGACGGCGAGGACCCCGTCACCGTCAACGCCCGGCTCGCCGTGAGCTCCCCGGGCGGTCCGGGCGAGCTCACGTTCTCGGTGATCGGCCCGCAGGGCGAGCCTCTCCCGTTCGGGGCCCGTGTGAACCTGGGCCGTCCCGGGGCGGAGGACGTCGCCACGATCGCCCCCGCCCACTCCGCCGGCTCCGAGGTCGACCTCGTCGACTACTTCGACCTCAGCGAGCCCGGCACGTACCGCGTCTCGGCCGCCTACCGGTCGGCCCTCGGCCGCGAGGACCTCGACGACGACGCCGACGCCGGGATGCCGGCCGGGGTGTGGCTCGGCACCGTGGAGTCGGACGAGGTGTCGATCCAGGTGCGGTGACGTCAGCGGGGCGCCGCCTCCAGCTCCTCCCGCATGTCCTGGATCACGGCCAGGATCGCGGTGATCACCGCCTTCACGGCGGGCCGGCGCAGGATGTCGGTGCGGGAGACCATCCAGTACTCCACGGGGAAGTGCAGCTCCTCCGGGAACAGCCGCACGAGACCCTCGGTCCGCTCGGCCAGGTAGCACGGCAGCAGGCCCACACCCGCCCCGGAGCGGGTCAGCTCCACGTGCACCAGCGACGACGTGGCGCCCACCCCCTGCCGCATCCGCGCGAAGTGCCGGCGGGGGGTGTCGAGCTCGGCGACGTCCTGCATGGACTCCACGAAGTAGATCAGCGGGTGGTCCTGCACCTGGTCCGGGGTGCGGATCGGCGGGTGGGCGGCCAGGTACTCCCGGGAGGCGTAGACGCCCAGGGAGTAGTCGGCCAGGTGGAAGGCCTCCTTGCGGGAGACCTCCGGGCGCCCGACGACGACCTCCAGGTCGATGCCCACCGGGTTCGTCTGGGCCCGCCGGGCCGCGTTGATCATCTCCAGCCGCAGCCCGGGGTGACGCTCGAGCAGCCGGCGCATGGCCCGGCCCATGACCACGGCCCCGAACCCGTCCGGGGCCAGCGCCCGCACCACGCCGCCCAGGGAGGCGCGCCGGTCGCCCGGCCCGAGGGGCAGGGAGCCGAGGGCGAGCTCGATCTCCTCGCCGGCGGCCACGAACTTCCGGCCCAGCTCGGAGGGCTCCCACATGTCCCCGGAGCGCACGAGCAGCCGGGCGCCCACGGTCTTCTCGAGCCCGGCCATGCGCCGGGAGACGGTGGTGTGGTTCAGGCCCAGGTCCGCGGCGGCCCCGGCGTAGGAGCCGTGCCGGACGACCGCGAGCAGGAGCAGGAGGTCGTCGGCGCCGTGGGACAAGGGGCTTCTCCTCGGGGAGCGGGCAGATGGGAACGGGACGCGAGAACGGGGTGCTGGGACCAGCGTGGTGAGAACGCGGAGGCGGGAACACGAGCGGACCGCGGCGCGGCGCGGGCGCGCCGCCGGACCACCTGTGCATTTTTGCACAGGCGCCGTGGGCGCATGGTCATTGTGAAGGGTGCTCCGGATCACCAGACTGGGAGCGAAGCGCTGTGACCACCGTCACCGTTCCACCAGCACAGGAGAGACCCCCTATGAGCCATCCGGATCGGGTCGCCGCCTCGGCAGACCCCAATGACTCCCCCGAGAACCGGGGCGGCCTGAAGAAGGTCGTCGCGGCCTCGATGGCCGGCACGGTCGTCGAGTGGTACGAGTTCTTCCTCTTCGCCACCGCCTCCACCCTGGTCTTCGGCCAGCTGTTCTTCGTCGACACCGGCAACCCGCTGGACGGTATCCTCAAGGCGTTCCTGATCTACGCCGTCGGCTTCATCGCCCGCCCGCTGGGCGGCATCGTCTTCGGCCACTTCGGCGACAAGTACGGCCGCAAGCACCTGCTCCAGATCTCGATCGTCATGGTCGGCGCCGCCACCTTCCTCATGGGCTGCCTGCCCGGATACGACCAGATCGGCTACTGGGCCGCGGCCATGCTCGTGGTCCTGCGCTTCGTGCAGGGCTTCGCGGTGGGCGGTGAGTGGGGCGGGGCCGTCCTGCTCGTGGCCGAGCACTCCCCCAACAAGGAGCGCGGCTTCTGGTCCAGCTTCCCGCAGGCCGCGGTGCCCCTGGGCAACCTGCTCGCCACCGTCGTGCTGCTGACCCTGTCCTTCACCCTCTCCGAGGAGGCCTTCCTCTCCTGGGGCTGGCGCGTCGGCTTCTGGCTGTCGATCGTCATCGTGGCCATCGGCTACTACATCCGCACCCACGTGACGGACGCCGCGATCTTCAAGGAGGCCCAGAAGGAGGTCCTCGAGGAGAAGTCCGCCGCCTACGGCGTGGGCGAGGTCTTCCGCCGCTACCCCCGCGGCGTCTTCGGCGCCATGGGCCTGCGCTTCGCGGAGAACATCCTCTACTACGTGGTGGTGACCTTCTCGATCACCTACCTCTCCACCCAGCGCGACGTGGACACCAGCCGGATCCTGCTCCTGCTGCTCATCGCCCACGTGATCCACGCGATCTGCGTGCCGATCGTCGGCCGCCTCACCGACAAGGTGGGCCGCCGCCCGCTGTACGGCACCGGCGCCGCGCTGGGCATCGTCTGGGCCTTCATCGCCTTCCCGATGTTCAACACCGACAACAGCTTCATCATCCTGGCGGCCATCACCCTGGGCCTCATGATCCACGCGCTGATGTACGCCGGGCAGCCGGCGATCATGGCGGAGATGTTCCCGACCCGGATGCGCTACTCCGGCGTCTCGCTCGGCTACCAGGTGACCTCGATCGTGGCCGGCTCGCTGGCCCCGATCATCGCCACCGCCCTGCTGCGCGAGTTCAACTCGTGGGTGCCGATCGCCATCTACATCTCCATCGCCTGCCTCATCACGCTGTTCGCCGTGGCGACGCTGCGCGAGACCAAGGGCATCTCCCTCCAGGACGTCGACGCCGAGGACCGGCGCCGGCTCTCCGAGGAGAAGGAAGCCCGGGAGCGGAACGCCTGATCCGCACCGCCCCAGACCGCGCCCAGGTACGGACCGCGCCCCTCGCGTTCCGTACCTGGGCGCATCCCACGTTCCGGGACCGGCACGACGACACCCACCACAGCACCGCAGAAGGGAACCGACGATGACGACCATCACCTGGATCGGCCTGGGCCACATGGGCGGGCCGATGTCCGCGAACCTGGTCGCGGCCGGCCACGACGTCCGCGGCCACGACGTCAGCGCCGATGCCATGGCCGCCGCCCGCGAGAAGGGCGTGCAGACCTTCGACTCGGTGGCCGAGGCCCTGCAGGGCGCCGAGGTCGTGTTCACCATGCTCCCCAAGGGCGAGCACGCCCGCGCCGTCTACCTCGGGGACGGCGGCGTGATCGCCCTGGCCCCGGAGGACGCGCTGCTCGTCGACAGCTCCACGATCGACGTCGAGTCGGCCATGGCCCTGCACGAGGCCGCGGAGCATGCCGGCTTCCGCTTCGTGGACGCGCCAGTCTCCGGCGGGATCAGCGGCGCCGCGGCGGGCACCCTGACGTTCATGATCGGCGGGAGGCCCGACGACGTCGAGGCCGCCCGCGGGTTCATCGAGCCCATGGCCGGCAGGATCGTCGCCACGGGGGACGCCGGCACGGGCCAGGCCGCGAAGATCGTGAACAACATGATGCTGTTCATCTGCCTCGAGGCCTGCGCGGAGGGCTCCGTGCTCGCCGACCGGCTGGGCCTGGACCCGCAGGTGTTCTGGGACATCGCCTCGGTGTCCTCCGGCAACTCCTGGGCGCTGCAGACCTGGTACCCGGTGCCCGGGATCGTGGACACCGCCGCCGCCAACAACAACTTCGAGGCCACGTTCAGCGCGGCCCTCGCCGCCAAGGACGCCGGCCTCGCGCTCATGGCGGGCGAGCAGACCGGTGTGCACCTGCCCGCCGCGAAGCTCGTGACGGAGAAGCTGCAGCAGCTCCTCGACGAGGGCCTCGGGGACAAGGACTGCTCCCTCATCACCAAGTACGCCGCGCCGGACGGCAGGATCGCCGGCTGGGACCCCGAGAAGGCCTGAGCCGGCGCCGGCACCATCCACCGCTGACAACACTCAACGAGGAGACCATCATGCAGGACACCAAGCAGAGCGCCGAGACCGCGGCGCGGGAGGCCGCCCGTCAGGGCGCGCCGGAGCCGCGGAGCACGGGCGACGTCATCGAGCACTTCATCGACGGCAAGCGGCAGGGCGGCTCCGAGCGCACCGCGCCCGTCTGGAACCCGGCGACCGGCGAGCAGGCCAAGGAGGTGCTGCTCGCCTCGGCCGAGGAGGTCGCGACCGCCGTCGAGGCCGCCGAGGCCGCGCTGCGCGGCTGGCGCGAGACGAGCATGTCCAAGCGGACCACGATCATGTTCAAGCTCGAGAACATCATCCGGGAGCGCACCCCGGAGCTCGCCGAGATCATCACGGCCGAGCACGGCAAGGTGGTCTCCGACGCCGCCGGAGAGATCGCCCGCGGCCTCGAGAACGTGCAGTTCTGCGCAGGCCTGATGCACCACATGAAGGGCGAGTTCCTCGAGCAGGCCGCCACCGGCGTGGACGTGCACCAGACCCGCCAGCCCGTGGGCGTGGTCGCGTGCATCACCCCGTTCAACTTCCCGGCCATGGTCCCGCTGTGGATGATCACCACCGCGATCGCCGCCGGCAACACCGTGGTCCTCAAGCCCTCCGAGCGGGACCCCTCCGCCGCGGTGTGGATCGCGGAGGCCTTCGCCGAGGCCGGCCTGCCCCCGGGCGTGCTCAACGTCGTGCACGGGGACAAGGCCGCCGTGGACGAGCTGCTGACCAACCCGCTCGTGAAGGCCGTGTCCTTCGTGGGCTCGACCCCGATCGCCAAGTACATCTACGAGACCTCCGCCGCCAACGGCAAGCGGGTCCAGGCCCTGGGCGGGGCCAAGAACCACATGGTCGTCATGCCCGACGCCGACCTCGACGGCGCCGCCGACGCCGCGGTCTCCGCCGCGTACGGCTCCGCCGGGGAGCGCTGCATGGCGGTCTCGGTGCTCGTGGCCGTCGGCGACGTCGCGGACCCGCTGATCGAGAAGATCAGCGAGCGCGTCTCGACGCTGACCATCGGCCCGGGCACCGACCCCGCCTCCGAGATGGGCCCGCTGATCACCCCGCAGGCCCTCGAGCGGGTCAACGGCTACGTGACCGGCGCCGCGGCCGAGGGCGCCACCGTGGTGGTGGACGGGACGAAGAAGGAGTTCGAGGGCAACGGGTTCTTCACCGGCGTCTCCCTCATCGACCACGTGATGCCCGGCATGAAGGTCTACGACGAGGAGATCTTCGGCCCGGTGCTCTCCGTGGTGCGGGTCGACTCCTTCGACGACGCCGTGCGGCTGATCAACCGCAACCAGTACGCCAACGGCGTCGCGGTGTTCACCCGGGACGGCAAGACCGCCCGGCAGTTCGAGTACGAGATCGAGGTCGGCATGGTCGGCGTCAACGTGCCGATCCCGGTGCCCATCGGCGCGTTCTCGTTCGGCGGCTGGAAGAGCTCGCTGTTCGGCGACACCCACATGTACGGGCCCGAGTCGTTCAACTTCTACACCCGCCGCAAGCTCACCACCACCCGGTGGCCCGAGCCCTCGGAGTCCCAGATCAACCTGGGCTTCCCGACCCACTGACCGGTGCGGGCCCGGAGCCCCGGCTCCGGGCCCGCCGGCCGGGCAGAGGGGTGCCGGCGGGGGCGGCGACCACGGCGCGATCCGCACCGCCGGCGGGCGGGACGCGGCCGGCCGGGCGGCTACCCTGGAGGCGCCCCCTCGCCGACCGCCCCGGAAGGACACCGGCATGAAGACGATCGTCGCACTGCTGCTCGTGAGCGCCCTCGTGCTGACCTCGGCCGGCGTGCTGCTGACGTCCCTGGACGCCCAGGAGTGGCTGCCGACGGTCGTGCTCGCCGCGCTCGCCTACCTCGGCACGTTCGCCCTGTACCGGCGGCTTCGGGGGCGCTGGTCCGGGCGGGAGGACTGACCCGGCCGTTCACCGGCCCGCCGGCTGCCCGAAGTCGGCCTTGCGGATCAGCCCGTGCACGCCCACGGTCCGGTCGACCACCTGGGAGATCGCGAAGTCGGCGGCCGCGGAGAGGTAGGCGTAGGCCACGGCCCGCTCCATGCCCCGCTCCTGCTCCAGGAAGTCCAGGGCGTTGACGACGGCCCGGCGCATGGCCACGTCCAGGTCCGTGACCTGCCCGTTCGCCGCGCCGTCCGGGTCGGAGAGCCCGATGGGGATCCAGTGCTCGGCGGTCTCCGCGAACGGATAGCGGTGGGCCACCGCCGGCGCGTCCCCCTCCCCCGCCCGGCAGACCGTGAGCCGGAAGGTCCCGCGCAGCGAGCCCTCCATGGCGGTGAGCGCGACCTCCCCGTCGCCCATGGCCATGTGCGGGTCGCCCACGTAGAAGAGGGCGCCGTCGGCGTGCACGGGCAGGTAGAAGGTGGAACCCACGCCGAGGTGGCGAATGTCGATGTTGCCGCCCCCGAGGGTGGGCGGGATCGAGTTCAGCAGGTCGTCGGTGGGGCCGGCGCCCCGGGCCCGGGCGACGCCCATCATGCCCATGAACGGCCGCAGCGGGAACCGGACCGCTCCGCCGGCCATCACGCCGTGCCCGTGGTCGACGGGCGTGAACACCGAGACGTTGCCGTAGGCCCCGGGGTCGCCGCCGGCCCGGCGGTCCAGCGCCACGGGAGGCATGACCTCGTCGAGGGTGATGCCGGCGGGAGCTCCGCCGTCGGAGGCCCGGGGCAGGGTGCCCTTGCCGTGCCTGCTGGACACGACCCCGTAGGGCACGCGGAGGTCCGCGTGCAGCGTCTCGATCTTGAGGACGTCGCCGGGCCGCGCCTCCTCCACGAAGACCGGGCCGGTGACCACGTGCGGCCCGTCCCGGTCGAAGTCCCGCTCGGTGCGGTCGTAGTCGCGGGCGATCCGGACCACGTCGTCGAGCACCTGGGAGCGCGGGACCCCCTGCTCGGCGAAATACGCGACAGGATCCCGCCCCTGGTCCTCGAGGATGCCCTCGTGGGAGACGGCGTCGATGGTGACGGTCTGCCCGGAGCGCATGCGCAGCGTCGGTTCGGCGTCCACGGACGGCACGTAACCCCACAGGACCTCGTCGACGTCGGAGCCCAGGTAGTGCTCGCCGGGGATCCTGCCCTGCCCGGGCTGGAGGATCCGGCCGCGGAACCCGGTGCGGCCGCCCGGGGAGGAGTGCGCGGCTCCGGCGGAGGCGGGGTCGTCCGCGGCCGCTGCGGCGGCGCTCATCCCGACTCCGGTGACGGTGCCGACGGCGCCCACCCCAGCGGCGGCACGGCAGAAGGTGCGGCGCCCGACACTGCGCCGGAGTTCGTCGGCGGCTCGTCGTGCGAGGTGCTCACGCACGGGTGCTCTCCTGGGAACGGCGGCATGGTGCTCGAAGGCCTCCGACCCTGGGAACGGCGTGCTGCGTGGACGGGATCCGGGTGTATCCGTGCCGTCACAGTACGAAGCGGCAACGGACGGGACGTTTGGACAGGTCACCGGGCGCCCCGGCCGAGTAGCTACCGGCGGCAGACAGTCCGACCTCGTTGTCGGATCCGTGCACGGACGCCCGCGTGACCTGCGTCACCTACAGTAGGGGCAATCAGGGCTTTTCTGCCGCTTCGATCCGAATTGTGACGTTCGCATCCATTAATGGCGCGTGGGAGCCCGGCCCGCACCCGTCAGCGGAAGTCGTCCTTGCGGATCCTGCCGTGCGCGCCGGCCGAGCCGTCGCCGAGCCGGCTGACGGCGAACTCCGCGGTCGCCGAGAGGTAGGCGTGCGCGATGGGCTGGTCCATCCCGCGGTCCCGCTCCAGGAAGTCGACCCCGGCCCGCAGCGCCCGGTGCACGGCGGCCGTCATCCGGAACGTGCGCTCGTCCTCGGGCCCGTCGGCCGCGGACCGCCCGACGACGATCCAGTGCTCGTCGGTCTCGGCGAGCGGGTGCCGCTGCGCCACGGAGGGTACGCCCTGCTCACCGGCGCGGACCACGGTCACCCGGAACGAGCCGCACGCCGGCTCTCCCGCCGCGCACAGGGCCCGGTGGAGGTCCCGGGGGCAGAACGTGGCTCCGTCCGTGCCGACCGGCAGGTACGCGCTGCCTCCGGGCCCGATGAGCGCGCACGGCGCACCGGTGCCCGAGAGACCGACGACGTCGACGCGGAGCACGTCGCCGGGCCGGGCTGCCGCCACGAACACCGGTCCCGTGACGAGGTGCGGACCGGGCCCCTCCACCACGGGGACGTCGGAGCGCCGGGCGTCGCGCTCCCCGGTCGCGTTCTCCCCCGGGGCGGACGGCTTCTCGGGGGCGAGGTCGGGGACCGGTCGCAGGCACCGCGCCGCGGCCGACCCGGACGAGGGGTGGGCGGCCCGCGCCGCGGCCGCACGCGCCCGGGCCTCGTCGCTCTCCGCGCAGGGGGTCTCCACCGCCGTGCCGCCGACCAGCCGGAGGGCGGCCCGGCGCCCGTGCGGCGTCGCAGGCTCGTGTCCTGGTTCGACGTGCTCGGTCATGGCGGGCTCCTCGGGGCGGGCGAGCGTAACGGCTCCGACGGTAGGACGTCGGTGTTACCGCACCGGGCACGCCGTGTTTCCGGAACGTGACGGTGCGCACAACGTCTGAAGCATGCCACGGACCCCGGCACAAGCCCCACTCCTGATGACGGCTCCGACGACACATCCGTGCACATTCGACCGGCCCGCCACGGCCCGTTCCGGACCGGCACCGGCACCCGGCCGGCCCCTCAGGCGTTTTTCATGGCAGAGGTGTCATGGAAGCCGTGACACTGATGTTCCTGGAGTCATAGTCTGTGCGGATGGAAGTCAACAAGGCCCAGGCCTTCCTGGCCGTGGCCGAGGAGCTGCACTTCGGCCGGGCGGCCAAACGCCTGCACATGGCCCAGCCGCCCCTCAGCCGCCTCATCCGGCAGATCGAGTCCGAGCTGGGTGCCACCCTGTTCGACCGCAACACCCGCCACGTGACGCTCACCCCGCAGGGCGAGGCTCTCATCGAACCCGCCCGCGAGCTCGTCATGCTCGCCCGGCGGATCAAGGACGTCGTCCGGAAGTCCCAGGAGGGCGAGATCGGGCGGGCCCGCCTCGGCTTCGCGGGGGCGTCCGCGAACCAGGCGATGGGCGACCTGGCCCGCGAGATCCGCCGCCGGCGCCCGGGCATCTCCCTCGAGCTCTACAGCTCCCAGTTCTCCCACGTGGGCCTCGAGAAGGTCCTGGACGGCTCCCTGGACCTGGTGATCGGCCGGTGGGACTTCCTGCCCGCGGAGGTGGACTCCAGGCTCATCGCCCTCGAGGAGCTGATGATCGCCCTCCCGGAGAACCACCCGCTCGCCGAGCGGGCGGCGGTGGACGCCGAGGACCTCGCCGAGGAGGCGTGGATCGTGCTGCCGGGCGGCGCCGGAGCCACCCTCCCCAACCGGCTGAACACCCTGGCGATGAACGCGGGGTTCGTCCCGCGCATCGTCCAGGTGGCCCCGGACTCCTGGACGCTCGTGGTCCTCGTCGGCGCCGGGATGGGCATCTCCCTGATCCTCTCCAGCGTCCGGGACAACGTCCCCTCCCGCGGCGTGGTCTACAAGCCGCTGGCACAGGAGCAGAAACCGGTGGAGGTGCGCCTCATCTGGCGCCGCGGGAACACCGACCCCGCGCTCCGGTCGGTCATCGACATCTCGGAGGCGGTCCTCCCGTCCCCCGCGGAGCCGGCACCGGCCTCCTGAGGGCCGGCGCCGTCGGTCCCCGTCGCCGGGCCCGGCCGGCGTCGACCCCCGTCGCCGGTCCCGGCCGGCGTCAGACCGCCTCGACGAGCAGCGCGGTGCCCTGGCCCACGCCCACGCACATGGTGGCCAGGCCCTTCTCCGCGTCCTCGCGCTCCATGCGGCCCAGCAGGGTCACCACGAGCCGGGAGCCCGAGGAGCCCAGCGGGTGGCCCAGCGCGATGGCCCCGCCGTCGTTGTTCACGGTCCCCGGATCGAGGCCCAGGCGCCGGATGCAGGCCAGGGACTGGGTCGCGAAGGCCTCATTGAGCTCCACGACCCCCAGGTCGTCGATGTCCCACCCGGTGCGCTCGAGCACCTTCCGGGTCGCCGGGACCGGACCCAGACCCATGAGCTCCGGGGCGACCCCCGCCGAGGCGCCGTCCACGATCCTCCCCCGGGGAGTCAGCCCGTACTTCTCCACGGCCCTGCCGGAGGCCACGAGGATCGCCGAGGCGCCGTCGTTGAGCGAGGAGGAGTTGCCGGCGGTGACGATGCCGTCGGTCCTCACGACCGGGCGCAGCTTCGCCAGGACCTCGACGGTGGTGCCGGGGCGGGGCCCCTCGTCGGTGTCCACGACCGTCTCGGCACCCTTGCGGCCCTTCACCGTGACGGGCACGATCTCCTCGGCGAAGCGCCCGGCCTCGATCGCGGCCAGCGCCTTCTCGTGGGAGGCCACGGCGAAGGCGTCGGCGTCCTCGCGGGAGATGCCGTCGACGGCCGCGACCTCCTCGGCGGTCTCGGGCATCGAGTAGGTCATCTTGTCGATCGTGCGGAACGTCGGGTTCGTGAAGCGCCAGCCGATCGAGGTGTCGAAGACCTCCCCGGGCTTCGCGTACGCCGCCTTGGGCTTCTCCATGACCCAGGGGGCGCGGGACATCGACTCCACGCCGCCGGCCACCACCAGGTCGGCGGCTCCGGCTTTGACCATGTGCGAGGCCATGGTGATCGCGGAGAGCCCCGAGGCGCACAGCCGGTTCACGGTGATGCCCGGGACCGTGTCGCCGAACCCGGCGAGGAGCCACGCCATCCGCGCCACGTTGCGGTTGTCCTCCCCGGCGCCGTTGGCGTTGCCCAGGATCACCTCGTCGACGTCGTACGGGGCGATCCCGGCGTCGGTGACCACCTGCTTCACCACCAGGGCGGCGAGGTCGTCCGGGCGCACGCCCGCCAGCGCGCCGCCGTAGCGGCCCACCGGGGTGCGGGCGCCTCCCACCAGGAATGCTTCGGTCATCGGTCCTGTCCTCTCGTGCGGTCGTGTGCGGTCGGGTCGTGTGCGGGGCGGCTGATCAGCGGAAGGCCGAGATGCCGGTGATGTCGCGTCCCACGAGGAGGGCCTGGATCGAGTCCGTCCCCTCGTAGGTGGAGACGACCTCCATGTCGGTCAGGTGCCGGGCGACGTGGTTCTCGAGCAGCAGGCCGTTGCCGGCCAGCAGCTCCCGGGCCTCGTTGCAGATCCACTTGCCCTTCTGGGAGGTGGACATCTTCACCATCGAGGCCTGCGCGTTGGTCAGCTCGCCCCGGTCGGCCAGCTCGGCCATCCGGTGGCACAGCAGCTGCATCGTGGTGAGCTCGCTGAGCATGTTGGCCAGCCGGGCCTGGACCAACTGGTAGCCGGCGATCGGGCTGCCGAACTGCACCCGCTGCCCGGCGTAGTCCGCGGCGATCTCGAAGGCCGCCATGGCGTGGCCCACGGCCTCCCAGGAGGCCCCGCCCCGGGTGGCCTGCAGCACCCGGGAGACGTCCGCGAAGGAGCGGCACCCGACCAGCCGGTTCTCCGCCGGCACCCGCAGGTCCTCGATGAGGATGTCGGCCTGCTGGATGGCGCGCTTGCCCACCTTGCCGGTGATGACCGTCGGGTCGTAGCCGGCGGGGTGGTCCCCGTCGGCGTCCTTCTCCACGACGAAGGCGTTGACCTTGCCGTCCTCGACATTGCGGGCGAAGACGACGACGACGTCGGCGGCGTGGCCGTTGCCGATCCACCGCTTGTGCCCGTCCAGGACCCAGGTGTCGCCGTCGCGGCGGGCGCTGGTCTCCAGGGCCACCGAGTCGGAGCCGTGCTCGGGCTCGGTGAGGGCGAACGCCCCGGTCTTCTCCAGCCGGGCCATGGCCGGCAGCCAGCGGTCCTTCTGCTCCGGACTGCCCAGCATGTTCAGGGCACCCATGCACAGGTTGGCGTGCACGCCCAGGAAGGTGTTGATGCTGCCGTCGGCGCGGGCCATCTCCCGGGCCACCATCCCGGCGGCCAGCCGGCTCATGCCCGGGCACCCGTAGCCCTGGATGGTCGTGCCGATGATGCCGAGCTCGGCCAGGCCGGGCAGCAGCTCCCACGGGAACTCCGCCTTCTCCCAGTACTCGTTGATGATCGGCAGCACGCGCTGCTCCGCGAACGCCCGGACCCTGTCCCGGACGGCGATCTCCTCGGGACCGAGGTCGTCGTCGAGGCGGAAGTAGTCGGAGGTGGCCCCGGGGGCCCGGGCGGAGGCCGGGGCCGGGGTGGCGGGTGAGGTCGAGACGGCGGTCATGGACGGTCCTTTCGTCGGCGGGTCTCAGCGCCCGCGGGGGAGGGAGTGGTCAGTGGGGACGGCAGGGCACGGGACGCCGGCCGGTCCGCAGGACGGCGAACAGGCCCAGGGCGAGCGCGGCGATGGCCGGGAAGAGGAGGAGCGACGTGCCGGAGGCCCAGGCCAGGGCGACCCCGGTGTAGCCGACGGCCATCGAGAGGAAGCGGATCATGTTGTGGATGCCGACGGCGGTCCCGGAGCGGCCGGCGGGCGAGAGCACGAGCTCCGTGGCCGCCGCGCTCTGGGCGAAGGCGATGCCGGTCCCGGCGAGCACGAGCCCCAGGACCACCAGGGTCACGACGACCCAGCGGTCGACGCCGAGCCGGGACGAGACCATGGCCACGGCCACCACGGGTGTGGCCACGACGAGGATCACGACGCCGCGGCGCAGCTGCACCCGGCTGCCGCTGCGCCGGCCCGTCCGGGACGCGATCGGCCCCGCCGCCGTCATGGCGAAGGCGAGCGCGAAGACGACCATCCCGATCTGCGCCGGGCCCAGGTCCAGGTCCGAGCCGAGGAACAGCGGCATGGCGACGACCGCGACCGCCATGGAGCCCATGGCCAGGCCCGCGCCGGCCGCGGCCGTGAGATAGGCCGGCTCCCGCAGCAGTGCGGGGTCGAGCAGCGCCCGGGGCGCCCCGTCGTGCCCGGCGGCGAGCCGCACCCGCCGCCGGGAGAGGCGGACGAACATCCACCATCCCAGCCCCGCGGAGACCGCGAGCAGGCCCACCCACGGCCACGGGCCGGTCTGCCCGGCCAGCAGCACGGCGGTGGCCGTCGAGCCGCCGCCCACGATGAGCCAGAGCATCGCGGAGACGTGCATGGGCGGGCGCCGCCGACCGATCGCGGGCATGCACGCCGCGAGCAGCGCCATCAGGACGAGGAGCAGCGCCGCGTGGACCAGGAAGACCCAGCGCCAGCCCAGGGCCTCGGTGATGACGCCGCCGAAGGGCGGCCCCACGGCCTGTCCCACACCGATGGCCGAGGCCCATGCGCCCATGGTCCGCGCCGTGCGCTCCGGCCACGTGGTCACCAGAGCGGTCTGCACGCACGGCGGGAACGCGCTGCACGCCGCGCCCTGCACCACGCGGGCCAGGACGAGCGTCTCCGTCCCGGCGGCCGAGGCCGCCACGAGCTCCGCGAGAACCATGACGCCGAGCGCCGAGATCAGGAAGGCCTTCACCCCGAGCCGCTCGCCGAGCCACCCGGCCAGCGGGACGGTCGTGGCCATGGCGATCGTGAAGGCGCTCACGGCCATGACCGACTGCTGGGCCGTCATGCCGAGGTCCTGCTGGATCACGTACAGCGGCGCGTTGATCACGTTCGAGGACATGGTGCCCAGCGCCGTGGTGGCCAGCAGCGCCGGGTAGGCGATCCGCCGCGCGCCGTGGCCGGGCCCGGTCCTCGAGGACCCCCTCATGCACGTCCGCCCCCGGTCTCCGCCCTCGCGGCGGCGGAGACCGCGGCCACGTCCTCCGTGGTGGCGTCCCCTGTGGTGAGGTCCTCCGTGGTGGTGTTCTCCACGGCCGCGTCCCCCACGGCCGCCTCCCCCACGGCCGCGTCCTCCGCGGCGAGGTTCTCGAGCACGGCGCGCACGTCCGCCGGCAGGGCGGTGGACCGGCCCGTGGCGGGGTCCATCTGGACCAGCACGGTCCGGGCACGCACCGCCACCTCACCGTGCTGGACCAGCTCGTAGGCCACGGTGTAGGAGGACCGGCCGACCCTCGACACCCAGACCCGTGCGCGCAGCTCCGGGCCGTGGTCGATGGGCCGCAGGTAGTCCAGGTCCAGGGACACCACCACCCGCGGGCGGGCCGGGTCCGGGATGCCGTCCTGCCCCAGCCAGTGGGCGATCGCGGAGATCCGCGCCTCCTCGAGCAGGGTGACCACCCGGGCGTTGTTGACGTGCCGGTTGAGGTCCTGGTCCGACCACCGCACGGGCAGCACGGTGCGGTGCACGGCGTTCACGACGCGGTCCGCAGGGCCGCTCCACCGGTCTCCAGCCACGCCAGGACCCGGTCCCGGTCGCCGTCGAGCCGGGGCGGCGCCTGCGAGTAGTCGACCGGGGTGCGGCTGAAGTCCACGGGGTGGCGGACCGTCGGGATCTCGCGGTCCCCCGAGCCGGCGAGGACGACCGGGTCCAGGCCGAGCCCCTCGGCGAACCGGACGCCCTCGTCGACCGCCAGGATCGGGGCGCAGGGCACCTTGACCGCCATCAGCCGCTCGAACCAGTCCTCGGCGTCCCGGGCGGCGAGGAGCTCGATCATCAGCCGCCGCAGCTCCCGGCGGTTCGCGTTGCGGGCCGGCACGGTGCTGAAGCGCTCGTCCTCGGCCAGCTCCGGGGCTCCCAGGCACCGGCAGAGCCGCGCGAACTGTCCGTTGTTGCCCACGGCGACGACCATCTCCTTGTCCCGGGTGGGGAACGGCTCGTACGGGTACAGGCTGGGATGCTCGTTGCCCATGCGGGTGGGCACGCTGCCGCCGGTCACGTAGGCGGCCGACTGGTTGACCAGCCCCGACAGCGCCGAGGAGAGAAGGTTCAGCTCGACGTGCTGTCCCGTCCCCGAGGCCTGCCGGTTGTGGAGGGCCCCCAGGATCCCGGTGGCCGCGTGCAGGCCGGTGATGACGTCGAAGAGCGCCACCCCCGCTCGGTACGGCTCGCCGTCCCTGCTCCCGGTGAGGCTCATCATCCCCGAGAGCGCCTGGGCCAGGAGGTCGTAGCCGGGCAGCTCCGCCCCGCCGGCGGGGCCGAACCCCGTGATCGACGCGTAGACGAGGTCCGGTCGCCACGCGCTCACGCTCTCGTAGTCGAGTCCGTAGCGGGCCAGCCCGCCGGGTTTGAAGTTCTCGACCAGGATGTCGGCCCTGTCGATGATCCGCTCCACGAGCTCCAGCTGCTCCGGGTCGGTGAAGTCCAGGGCGATCGAGTGCTTGTTGCGGTTGACCGACAGGAAGAACGTGCTCTCGCCGTCCCGGTGCGGCGGGGTCCACGCTCGGGCGTCGTCGCCGGCGGTGCTCTCCACCTTGATCACCGTGGCGCCCATGTCGGCCAGGAGCATCGTGCAGTAGGGGCCGGCCAGCACGCGGCTGAGGTCCGCCACCACCACACCGGCGAGCGGGCCCGTGCCGGGGCGGCCGAAGATCTCCTGCAGGGTGCTCGCGTCCTCGGACTGGCTCATGTCTGTACTCCTCGTGCGGGGGTCTCGGTGTGACGGGGTCGTCGCGTGACGGGGTCGTCGCGTGACGGTGTCGTGGTGTGACGGGGTCGTGGTGCGGCCGCGTGGTGGCCGCACCGGTCGGGGGCAGGCTCAGACGGCGTAGTCGTACCAGCCGCGGCCGGTCTTGCGGCCGTAGCGGCCCTGCTCGTAGAGCTTCTCGACCGAGGGGTGGGGCAGGTCGGCGGGGTCGCCGCTCTGCTCGTGCTCGGCCAGCCGGATCAGGTAGGCCACGTCGATGCCCACGAGGTCCATGAGCTCGAAGGGCCCCATGGGGTGGCCCAGTGCCGTCCGGGCGGCCACATCGATGTCCTCGAAGCCGGCCACGCCGTCGGCCTCCAGGCGCAGGGCCTCGTCCCGCAGGGCCCCGAGCAGGCGGTTGGCCACGAACCCGGGCACCTCCTGGTTGAGCCGCACCGGCTGCTTGCCGAGCCGGCGGGCCAGCTCGGTCGTGGTCTCCACCGTCGCGTCGGAGGTCCGCGGATTGCGCACCACCTCCACGCACGCCATGACGAGGGCGGGGTTGAAGAAGTGCATGTTGCACACCCGGTCCGGCCGCGCCGTGGCGTCCATGAGCAGGGAGGACGGGATGGTGGAGGAGTTGGTCGCGAGGACGGCGTGCTCCGGGGCGGCCTCGTCGAGGTCGGCGAACAGCTGCCGCTTGATGTCGAGGCGCTCGACGGCCGCCTCGAGCACGAAGTCGGCGGAGCGTGCCGCCCCGAGGGAGTCGGTCGTGTACGTCATCCGCGCCAGCGCGGCGTCCACGTCCTCCCGTGTGCGGCTGCCCTTCTCGGCCAGCCGTCCGAGGCGGCGGTGCGCCTCCTCCCGGGACCGGTCGAGGGCCGCGGGGTCGAGGTCGCTCGTGGTGACGTCGTAGCCGGCCAGGGCGAAGACCGCCCCGATCTGCGTGCCCATGGCGCCGGATCCCACGACCAGGACGGTCCGGACGGCGTCGATGCTCGGCTGGGGGTTCATGCGTGCTCCTTCTCGGACCGGGCGGTCCGGATCAGTGGGTGGTGTCGGAGAAACGTGCGGGCCGCTTCTCGAGGAAGGCGCTCGCGCCCTCGGACTTCTCCTCGGAGGCGTAGAGCAGGGACTGGGCCAGGCGCTCGAGGAGCAGACCGGTGCGCTGGTCGGTCTCGGCGCCCTGGCGCACCACGAGCTTGGCGAGCCGCACGGCCAGCGGTCCCTTCGCGAGGATCGTCCGCACGGTCTCGAGCGCGGTGTCCATCAGCTCGTCAGCCGGGACCACGCTGGTCACCAGGCCGATGCGCAGGGCCTCCTCCGCGTCGACGACCCGGCCGGTGAGGATCAGCTCCTGGGCCCGGCCCAGGCCGACGAGCCGGGACAGCCGTTGGGTGCCGCCGGCGCCCGGGAGGATGCCGAGGTTCGCCTCCGGCAGCCCGAACCGTGCGTTCTCGGCGGCGATGCGGATGTCGCAGGACATCGCGAGCTCGTTGCCCCCGCCGAGCGCCCAGCCGTTGACCGCGGCGACGGTGGGCAGCTCGAAGTCCTGGATCCGGTCGTACAGACGCTGCATCCGGGCCCGCAGACCGTCCCGCATCGTGTAGCCGACCAGCTGGGAGATGTCCGCGCCGGCCACGAAGGACTTCTGCCCCGCCCCGGTGAAGACGACGGCGCCGACGTCCTCGCGGCGCTCGAACTCGTCGAGGGCCGCCTCGATGCCGTCCAGCACCCGGGAGTTCAGGGCGTTGCGGACGTCGGGCCGGTTCACGGTCACGACGGCGACGCGGCCGCGGATCCGGGTCCCGACGACGTCCGTCCCGGTGTCCGGGGTGGTCTCGGTGGTGGTGTTCGTCATGGCTTCTCCTTCCGGTCAGACGGTGGCGGTCACGGGCGCGGGGGCCTGCGCCGGCACGGGATCGTCGTCGTCGTCCGTGGGCCCGGCCTTCACCGTCAGGAAGGTCAGCAGCACGCTCCCGGCGACCAGGGCGAGGCCGGCGACGGCGGTGGGAACCGTGGGCAGGAAGAGCAGGAATCCGCCGGCCGCGGAGGCGACCCGGAACAGCACGGGCATCCGGCGGTCGAATCCGACGATCCAGCCCTCGATCGCCGAGGCCAGGGCGTAGACCCCGGCCACGCTGAGCACGAACGCGAGCACGATCCGGCCGGGCGAGTCCTGGGCGACCAGTGCCGGGTTCAGGGCGAAGCCGAACGGGACGATGTACTTCACCGCGCCGAGCTTCATGGCCGCCACGCTCGTGGCCATCGGCGGCGCCTTGGCCAGTCCCGCGGCGGCGAAGGACGCCAGGCCCACGGGCGGGGTGATGTAGGAGACGGAGGCCCAGTAGATGACGAACAGGTGCGCCGCGATCGGGTTCACGCCCAGCTCCACCACCGCCGGCACCATCACGATCGCGAGGAACACGTAGGCCGCCGAGATGGTCATGCCGGTGCCCAGGATGAAGCACGTGACGGCGCCGGCGATGAGGATCAGCACCACGTTGTCGCCGACCAGGGAGACCAGCTCCCGGGCCAGGGACAGGCTCACGCCCGTGGCGGTGAGGCCGCCGAGGATGAGCCCCACGCCGGCGATGATGCCGATGATGCTGCTCAACGTCCGGCCGGCGTCCACGAGGAAGTCCGTGAACTGCCGCGGGCCGAACGTGCGGCCCGGGCGGAGCACGGCCACGGCCAGCAGCACGAGCACCACCCAGTACGGCACCTGCGCCTCGGAGTTCGTGAGGAAGAGCAGGCCGGTGAGCAGGCCCAGCGCGAGGACGTAGGGCCAGCCCTGCACCAGGGTGGCGAGGGTCCGGGGCAGCAGGCGCGCCGGCACCCCGCGCAGCCCCTTGCGGGCCGCGTAGCCGTCCACCTGCAGGTAGATCCCCAGGAAGTACAGGACGGCGGGGATGGTCGCGGCCACGAGGATCTCGGTGTAGGGCACGCCCACGAACGAGACCATGAGGAACGCCGCGGTGCCCATGATGGGCGGGGTGATGGAGCCGCCGGAGGCCGCCGTCGCCTCGACGCCTCCCGCGTAGGTGGAGCTGAAGCCGGACTTCTTCATCGCCGGGATGGTCATGGGACCGGTGGTCAGCACGTTGGACACCGCGCTGCCGCTCATCATGCCCATCGCGGCGCTGCTGGCCACGGAGACCTTCGCGGCACCACCGCGGTAGCGGCCGAAGATCGACATCGAGAGGTTGTGGAAGAAGTCGGCGCCGCCGGTGTGCTGCAGGGCCACGCCGAAGATCAGGAAACCGATCAGGATCGTGGCGGCGGTCTGGATGGGCAGGCCCAGCACGCCCTCGGCGCCCATCGCGTGCACCTGGGCCAGGGTCGGCAGGTCGTACGTGACACCCTGCAGGACTCCGACGGGGAGGTCCTCGGCGACCAGCGGGTAGACCGAGAACAGCAGGGCGATGACCGTGACGACCGCCCCGCCGGTACGGCGCAGGGCCTCGAGCACCACGAGCCACAGGACGAGGCTCGCCGCGGTGGCGGCCGTGGGCGCCACGAACTCCCAGCCGTAGTCCTTGATGCGGGTCCCGTTGACCGCGAAGTAGAGGCACACGGCCGCGGTGACCAGCATCAGCACGACGTCGTACCAGGCCACCCGCGGGCAGTCCGCACCGCCGCCGGGCTCCCCGTCGGCCGCGACGCGCCGGGCGAGGGGCTCCTTGCGCAGGGGGTGGACGATGAACACGACCGGGAGGAAGGCCCCGAGGACGAGGTACAGGTAGGAGTTGGTCAGCAGGGACAGCCCGCCCACGTTCCAGAAGAAGACCTGGTTCATGGCCAGCAGCACGCCCAGCACGGTCAGCACGATCACGACGGTCCGCCAGAACGGCGTCACCCGGGTGTCAGTTCTCATCGTCGGTCCCCTCGGTCCCCAGCTCGGTCTTCTTCCACGTCGCCCAGTTCTGCTCGAGCTCCTCCTCCGAGGAGGCCTCCACGACGCCGGGCCACGCCTCGCGCATCTTCTCGCCGCGCTCGACGAGCTCGTCGTTCTTCCGTTCCAGCTCCTCGGTCCACACCCCGCGCTCCTCGAAGTAGCGGACGGTCCCCTCGTGGAAGGGCACGACCAGGGGCTCCTTGAGCACCTCGTCGAGGCCGAACTGTTTCGCGTCGGGCGTGGTCCGCGCGTAGTGCTCGAAGTTGTCCACGATCGCCGTCACGAGGCGGTGGACCTCGTCCGGGTCCCGGGTGCCCATCGTGGTGACGGGGATGGTGTACTCGAGGACGCGGGCCGTCTCCCCCTCCTCCATCCCGGCGCCGTCGGCGATCTCCCCGACCGAGACCATCGGGGCGAGCTCCTCCCAGGTCTCGTAGCGGGCCGGGTCGGGGTCGTCGAAGCTCAGCCACTTCACGTCCGTCGTGGACGCCAGTTCCTCGATGTTGGAGCCGACGACGTTCTGGTACAGCGCGTCGATCTGCCCCGCCTCGAGCCCGGCGATCTGCTCTCCGTAGGAGATCGGCACCTCCTCGACGTCGTCCCACGTGAGACCCCCGTAGTTGAGGAAGGCCTCCATCTTGTTGTTGATGGACGTGCTCGCCGTCAGCCGGGGGAAGCGCTTGCCCTCGAGGTCCTCGAACGAGTCGATCCCGCTGTCCTCGCGCACCAGCAGGCCGTAGTTGCCCAGCGGCGCCCAGACCATGCGGATGTCCTGGGGACCCCACTCCGGGTTCGCGTACTCGTACATGCCCTCGAAGGCGTAGTAGTACTCGTCGCCCGCCCGGGAGTAGTCGGCCGTCCCGTTCACCAGCGGGGCGAGCCGGCCGATGCCCGTGTCCGCGGTCATCAGCCGTACCTGCACGCCCTCCTCGTTCGTGAGCGTGTTCGCGACCGCGGCGAGATCGTTGTAGGTCCCGGTGCCCACGTTGTAGGTGGACCACACCAGTTGCCGCGGGAGGCCGCCGGGGCCGGTGGGCTCGTCCCCCTGGGCGGCGACGCAGCCGGTCAGACCCAGCAGCGCGGCGGCGCCCAGGGCGGCGAGCCGCATTGTCGTTGTCCTCATGATGACCTTTCCACGTGCGGTGGGCGCTCAGCGCCCGGAGAAGGTGGGCTCGCGCCGCTCGAAGAACGAGCGCCTGCCCTCCAGGAAGTCGGATGTGCCGAAGAGCACGGGCTGGTGGGCCTGCTCGAAGGCGAGGGCGTCCTCGAGGGAGCCCGAGGCCTCGCGGACCCCCCGCTTCACCGCCGCGACGGCGAGCGGCGCACGGCCGGCGAGGTCCAGGGCCAGCTCCGTGGCCGTGCTGAGAACGACGGCGTCGGCGACCACGTGGTCCGCCAGCCCCACGGCCAGAGCGGTCCGCGCGTCCACGGGCTCGGCCGCCAGCAGGAGGGTCCGGGCCCGGGCCGGGCCCACGCGCTGGGCCAGCGAGTGCAGCAGCCCCCCGTCGGGCACCAGGCCCAGGCGGGTGAACGGGAAGAGGAAGCGTGCTCCCTCACCGGCGACCACGACGTCGCAGCAGCACACCAGACCGGCGGCGACCCCGGCCGCGGGCCCGGTCACGGCGGCGACCACCGGCTTGTCCAGGGAGGAGAGCTCCCGCAGGAGACCGGCGACCTCCGCCATCCGGGCGGTGGACTCCTCCGGGTCGGCCGGCGGCATCGAGGCGAGGTCCCCTCCGGCGCTGAAGCACGGCCCCGCCCCGGTGAGCACCACGGCCCGGACCACGGGGTCCGCGGCGAGGTCGCCGATCGCGGAGCGCAGCTGCCGGCGCAGGCCGGAACCGAGCACGTTGCGGCGGCGCTCGTCGTCGAGCGTCACCACGGCCACGGGACCGGTGCGGTCGACACCGACCCGGGGCCCGGCGACGAGGTCGGTGGCGGGGTGCGTGTCGGTGTCGGTGAGCGGTTCGGGCACGGGAGTCCTCCGTGGGTCGGGGCGGTGTATTGCAGATCACACTGCCCGAAGGACTGTAGAAGCTCAAATACCTAATGACACCTTCAGTGATACCTGTTGCTCAATTGTCCGGAGAAGGGTTCCCCTGCCCGGGTCCGTGCGCCACCCTCGTCACAGGCATCCGCCCGCCCCGCCACCCAGGAGGACCCCATGACCGCCGCCGCCGTCGACCTGCCCGACCTGATCGATCTGCTCGACCTCGAGTCCGACCTCGCGCCCGAGGAGCGCGAGACGCGCGACGCGGTCCGCGAGTTCGTGGACCGCAGGATCCGCCCCAACATCGCCGGGTGGTTCGCGGACGCCGTCTTCCCGCAGGAGATCGTCCCCGAGATGGCGCAGCTCGGCCTCCTGGGGATGCACCTCCAGGGCTACGGGTGCGCCGGGAAGTCCGCCGTGCAGTACGGCATCGCCATGCAGGAGCTGGAGGCCGGGGACTCCGGCCTGCGCACGTTCGTCTCGGTGCAGGGCTCGCTCGCGATGTCCGCGATCGCCAAGCACGGCTCCGAGGAGCAGAAGCGGCGCTGGCTGCCCGGCATGGCCGCGGGCGAGATCGTCGGCTGCTTCGGGCTCACCGAGCCCACCGCCGGCTCGGATCCCTCGACCATGGCGACGACCGCGGTCCTCGACGGCGGCGAGTGGGTCCTCGACGGCGCCAAGCGCTGGATCGGTCTCGCCTCCATCGCGCACGTGGCCGTGATCTGGGCCAAGGCCGTCGACGAGAGCGGCCTGGAGCGGGTCCGCGGCTTCCTCGTGCCCACGGACACCCCCGGCTTCACGGCCACCCCGATCGAGCCGAAGCTGTCGATGCGGGCGTCCGTCCAGTGCGACATCGCGCTGGAGGACGTCCGGCTCCCGGCGGACGCGATCCTCCCGGAGAACCCGGGGCTGCGGGGCCCGTTCTCGTGCCTGAACGAGGCGCGCTACGGCATCGTCTGGGGCGCGCTGGGGGCCGCGCGGGACAGCCTCGAGGCAGCGCTCGCGTACTCCCAGCAGCGCATCCAGTTCGACAAGCCCCTCGCGGCCTACCAGCTCTCGCAGGAGAAACTGGTGAACATGGCGCTGGAGATCCAGAAGGGGCAGCTGCTGGCGCTGCGCATCGGGCGGCTCAAGGACGAGGGCCGTCTGGAGAACCACATGATCTCGGCGGGCAAGCTCAACAACTGCCGGGTCGCCATCGAGGTGTGCCGGGAGGCACGCACGATGCTCGGCGGCAACGGCATCACGCTCGAGCACTCCCCGTTGCGCCACGCCAACAACCTGGAGTCCGTGCGCACCTACGAGGGCACCGACGAGGTGCACACCCTGATCCTCGGCCAGAGGCTCACCGGCCACTCCGCGTTCCGCTGACCACGGGGTGACGGGGCTCTCCCCGGACCTGACAATCGGACCAAGATCACAGCCCGCGGCCATGGGCCGGCGCGCCGATGGCACGTAGCATCGAGAGCAGCTGTCCTGCACCGATGCCTGCTCCCCATCGCCCCGCCACGTCTCCGGGGTCGACGCCGCGCTCGTTCCCGCGCTCGTTGCCGCCCGCGTTCCCGCGCCGGTGCCCGCGCTCGCCCCCGCACCCGATCTCCCGTCCGTTCCGGAAGGATCCGCCGTGTCCGCTCCCCGCACCTCCCTGCTCCAGGTGGTCGACGCCCCAGGCCGCACCGGCACCCGACTCGCCATCCTCGCCCTGGCCATGGGCGGTTTCGGCGTGGGCACCACCGAGTTCGCCTCGATGGGCCTGCTGCCGTTCATCTCCGGCGACCTGGACGCCTCGGTCCCCGAGGTCGGCCACTCCATCGCGCTCTACGCCCTGGGCGTGGTCGTCGGCGCGCCCCTGATCACGACCCTGGCGGCCCGCGTGGAGCGCAAGACGCTGCTGCTGGCCCTGATGCTCACGTTCGTCGTCGGCAACGGTTTCTCGGCCGCCGCGCCCTCGCTGGAGTGGCTGTTCGTCTCCCGCTTCCTCTCGGGCCTGCCCCACGGGGCGTACTTCGGGGTGGCCGCCGTGGTGGCCGCCTCGCTTGTGCCCCGCGAGCGCCGCGGCACCGCCGTGGCCCGCGTGATGCTGGGACTCACGATCGCCAACATCGTGGGCGTGCCGTTCGCGGCGGCCCTGGGCGGCGCCCTCGGCTGGCGCGCCGCGTACCTCCTGGTCGTGCTCATCGGCCTCCTCACCCTGGGCGCCCTGGCGCTGTGGGTGCCGCGCACCCGCAACGAGGGCATGGCCTCGGCCGCCCAGGAGGCCCGCGCCCTGGCCCGGCCGCAGGTCGCCCTCACGCTGCTGGCCGGAGCCGTGGGCTTCGGCGGCATGTTCGCGGTCTACACCTACATCTCCCCCACCCTCACCGAGCTCACCGGCCTCGACATCGGCACGGTCCCGTGGGTGCTCGCCCTGTTCGGCGTGGGCATGACCGTGGGCTCGCTGCTGGCCGGCCCGCTCATCGACCGCTCCGTCGAGCGCACCGCCCTGGGCAGCGCGGCCGTCTCCGGGCTGGCGCTGGCGGCCTTCGCGATGTTCGTCCACGTGCCCGCGGCGGTCTTCGTCGTCGTGCTGTGGATCGGCATCATGGGCTCGATCTTCACCACCTCGCTGCAGGTCCGCCTGCTGCGCGAGGCCAAGGACGCCCCCTCCCTGACGGCCGCCATGAACCACGCGGCGTTCAACTTCGCCAACGCCATGGGCGCCTTCCTGGGCGGCGCGGTGATCTCCGCGGGCTGGGGCTACCGCGCCCCGGCCGTGGTGGGCGTGGGACTGGCCGTCGTCGGGCTGCTCGTCCTCGCCTGGGCGGTGCACCGCCGGCAGCTCACCCTCGGCCGGACCGCGACGGCCGACGGCGTGGAGTCCGGTGCTGCGGAGTCCGGTGCCGCGGAGTCAGGCGCTGCGGAGTCCGGTGCCGCCGATCCACGAGCTGCGGGCTCCGGTGCCACCGCGGCCGGGGCCTCCGTCGGCGCGACCCGGTAGCCGCGCCCTTCCCGCGCGGCGGCCGGCCCGAGCCGGACGGCGGACGGCCTCACCCGCGCGTCGGGCTGCCCTCGCCCAACGGCGGCCGGCCTCACCCCGTGCGGCCGCCCGCCAGGACCTTGCGGCGGACGGCTCGCACGGCCGCGGCGACCGCCCGCTCGAGGGGCCCCTGCCCCATGACCCGGTGCCAGACCAGCGCGAGGACCATCGCGACCCCCACGTGGACCACGAACCACATCGGCTCGTCGTAGTGCAGCTCGGTCGACAGGGCGAGCAGGTGGGCCGAGTACACCGTCAGGGTCATGGACCCCATGGCGCTCAGCGGCAGCAGCCACCCGCTGGTGCGGCGGGCCAGGAGCAGGCAGAGGCCCAGCACCGCGGCCGCCGAGCCCAGGCCCAGGAGCAGGGCCGGTGGGGTGTTGGTGTAGGGCCCGGCCACGGCGAGCCACCACCACGTGGTCGTGGGCAGGGTCGGATCCGGGCCGAACCGCAGGACGTCGGCGACCAGCTCCCGGTCCAGGCCGGGGGTGCTGCGCACGAGCTCCGCGAGACCGCCCGCGGGTCCGAGGAGCAGCCGTGAGGTCGCCCACGCCGCGGCGGCCAGCAGCACGCCGCCGACCAGCAGGCCGATCTGGGTCCGGAGCCGGGACAGGTCCAGCCGGCCGATCGCCAGTCCGGCCAGGAGATAGGCGAGGTAGGGCAGGGCCGGGAACACCCCCGTCAGCAGCAGCCGTGCGGCGGAGCCCCCCGGGTCCGTCAGCAGGTCGGCGAAGGCCAGGTTGTAGTTCTCGACGACCGGCAGGACGTCCCGCAGCAGGTGCATGAGCGCCGGCCCGGCGAGGGCGAAGCATCCCGCGCAGAGCAGGAGCGCCCGGGCGGAGAGCCCCAGGAACGGGATGGCCAGCAGGAAGAAGGCCCCGTAGTAGACGAGGATGTTGACGGCCGGGACGTCCTCGATCGATCTCCCCGGGAGCGCCTGGTTGATCGCCAGGCCCAGGGACGCGATGAGCAGCGCCCGGACGGCGACACCCCAGCGGTCCGCGGTCATGGCCCGGCCGGTGTGGGGTGTGCGAGCCCCGGTGCTGAAGGCCAGGCCCACGCCGGCGAGCAGGGCGAACAGCGCGGCCGAGCGGCCCGCGAAGACCGTCCACTGGAGCGTGGGCTGGAACGTCGCCGCGTTCCAGGCGGGCAGGATGTGGATCGAGATCATCCCGATCAGGGCCAGCCCCCGGGCCGCGTCGATGCCGACGAGGCGCCGCTTGACGGGCGCGGCGGGCGGGGCGGCGGCGGTGACCGCGGACGAGGACGTCGCCGAGGTGCTCCCGGCGCCGGCGCCGGACGTTCGTGGCGCGGTCCCGGCCCACGGCATCCCCCGTGCGGAGTGGTGGCGGTCTTCGGTCATGGCAGGTGTCCCCCGGACGCGACGTGCCGACGGACCCCCTGTCCGCCGGTCCGGCCCCGCAGGACCGATACAGGTCCACTGTGATCACCGCGCATATGGCGCAGATGTTGGCGGCCTGTGTTTCTCCTGTGAGGGGCCGGGTGTCAGGCCCCGGCGCCGAGGCCGCGGAGGCGCCCGGCCAGCGCGGTCCCTGCCCGGCGCACGGCCGCGGCGGCCGGCCGGACGACGTCACGGCGCGGGGCGGCCGAGCCGGCGGCGTGCTCCGTGGCCTGACCGGCGGCGGAACCGGCGGTCCGAGCGACCTCGTGACCGGCCGCGTGGCCGGCCGAGGTCACCGGGTCGGGGCGCAGGCCGGCCGTGTGACGGTGGGCCATCGCCCGCAGCTCCACGGCCGGGTACTCGAGGCTGCGGAGAACGCCGTCGGCGGGGCGGGTGGCGAGGAAGGCGGTGGCGGCGTCCTGCAGGGAGCGTGCGGCGACGAAGGGCGCCGCGGCCGCCACGTGCGGCCGCACGGCGGTGCGGTAGACGGCCCGCTCGTGCTCGGCGCAGTCCGTCCAGGACGGGCGGAGCGGGTCGGCCCCGGCGGCCCGCTCGTACTGGGCGCGGGCGGCGGCCTCGACGGCGGCGGTGATGTCGACGGTGTTCATGTCCACTCCTCGGGAGGCGGTGCTGGTTCGATGGATCCAGCATCCGCACGGGGTCTGTGCCCGCGCTGTGCCCGGAGGCCGACCCGGGCTGTGACTTCGGGAACGGTCGCACAGCTGTAACACAGCTTCCACAGGAGCGGTGCCTATCCGGGTGCGGAAGACTGGGTGCGTCACCACGGTGCGGGTCGGCCCGCACCGGCACAGTCGTCCCCCGGGCGGCCGCGGCGCACCCGCGCCCGGCCCTCCGGCCGGAACCGGGAGCTCCCATGTCGTCCGTCTCCAGCTTCGCCGCCCTCACCGAGGTCCTGCCCCGCCTCACCCACCCGGACGGCTCGCCCGTCCGCGTCCTCGTCGTCGACGACGAGCCGGCCCTGGCCGATCTCGTGGCCATGGGGGTGCGGATGTGCGGGTGGGACGCACGGATCTCCCACGAGGGCCACGACGCCGTGCAGCAGGCCCGGGACTTCGCCCCGGACGTGCTCGTCCTGGACCGGATGCTGCCGGGCCTGGACGGCCTGGAGATCCTGGCCCGGATCCGCCGGTCCTACCCCGAGGTGCCGGTCCTGTTCCTCACGGCCATGGACACGGTCCAGGACCGGATCCAGGGCCTGGCCTCCGGCGGGGACGACTACGTGACCAAGCCCTTCTCGATCGAGGAGGTGCTGATCCGCCTGCACCGGCTCGTCCAGCGCTCCGGGGTCTCGGCCCAGGACAGCGCCACGCTCGTGGTGGGGGACCTCGTGCTCAACACCGACCGGCGGGAGGTGACCCGCGGCGGCGAGCCCGTGGAGCTGACCACGACCCAGTTCGAGCTCCTGCGCTACCTCATGGAGAACCCGCGCCGGGTGCTGTCCAAGGCCCAGATCCTCGGTGCGGTGTGGCACTACGACTTCTCGGGGCAGGCCAACATCGTGGAGCTCTACATCTCCTACCTGCGCAAGAAGATCGACGCCGGCCGCGCCCCGATGATCCACACCGTCCGCGGAGCGGGCTACGTCATCAAGCCCGCACCCTGATGGCCGCCCTCAAACCCTCCCGTGCGCGCGGGACCGTCGGCGTCTTCTCCAGGGGGCGCTGGCGTCCGGTCCCGTGGGACCACAGTGCCGGACGCAGCGCTCGCTGGGACTCGCTCCGGCTGCTCGCCCGGCAGCTGCGGACCAGGCTCCTGCTCGTGGTGGTGGGGCTGCTCGCGGCGGCCTGCACGGCGCTGAGCCTGCTCGGCCAGGCCGCCCTGGACATGACGCTCACCCGGCAGCTGGACGAGGAGCTGTACCGGACGAACCAGCGCGTGCAGGAGGTGGGCGTGCAGGGCGTGACCGACCTCGAGCTGGACGGCGAAGAGGGCCCGCCGGGCGGGCGGGCGCCGCTGGCCGGCAACGTGACGGTGCAGGTCGTGCGCGGTGAGGTCAGGGGCGGCCGGGTCTTCGACGCCGACGGCGAGGAGCAGCCCGTCCCCGAGGAGGACGCCGAGCGGATCGAGGAGATCGTGCGGCGCCTGGGCAACGACCACGGCGGGCGGACCGGCGAGGAGCTGGGACCGGTGGACACCGCGCTGTCCTCGGGCGGCTACCGGCTGCTCGCCCTGGACGACCCGTACCACCTCGGCTCCGTGCTGGTGGGGGTCCCCCTGGACGAGAAGCAGGAGACGATGCGGGCGTTCGGCGTGGCGAGCGGGCTGCTGTCGACACTCGCGGTCGTCGGCTCCGGGATCCTCGGCTGGATCCTCGTCCGCCGGTCCCTGCGCCCGCTGGAGCAGGTCTCCGCCGCGGCGGCCGACGTCGCCCGCCTGCCGCTGGCCTCGGGGGAGGTCTCCCTGGCGGACCAGCGCGTCCCCGCGGAACTGGCCGAGCCCGGCACGGAGGTCGGGGAGGTGGGCTTTGCCCTGAA
The DNA here is from genome assembly GCF_044462265.1 of Kocuria rhizosphaerae. Classification (NCBI taxonomy): domain Bacteria; kingdom Bacillati; phylum Actinomycetota; class Actinomycetes; order Micrococcales; family Micrococcaceae; genus Kocuria; species Kocuria rhizosphaerae. The sequence goes on along the minus strand of NZ_JBISWL010000114.1, from coordinate 8,452 downwards.
CTCCCTGATCGACAACGTGGACTCGGCGCTCGCGGCCCGGCAGCGCTCCGAGTCGAGGCTGCGGGAGTTCGTGGCCGACGCCTCCCACGAGCTGCGCACGCCCCTGACGGCCGTGCGGGGCTACACCGACATGCTGCGGCTCACCGAGCCGCTCACCGAGGCCGGCCGGGCGTCCCTCACCCGCGTCGAGCAGCAGACGCTGCGGATGACCGCCCTCGTGGAGGACCTCCTGCTGCTGGCCCGGCTGGACCAGGGCCGCCCGCCGGAGATGCGGGAGGCCGACCTCGCGGAGCTCGTCCTCGAGTCGCTGACCGACGCCTCGGCCGCCGGACCCGACCACCAGTGGTCCGTGGACCTGCCGGAGGAGGCCGTGCCCGTGCGCGCCGACGTGGGACAGCTCCGCCAGGTGCTCGCCAACCTGCTCTCCAACGCCCGCAAGCACACGCCCGCGGGAACCGCGGTCACCGCCTCCGTCCGCCGCGCCGCGGACGGCTGGGCCGAGGTCTCCGTGCTGGACGAGGGCCCGGGCATCCCGCCGGATTTCCAGGACAAGCTCTTCGAGCGCTTCAGCCGCCTGGACACCTCCCGGCAGACCCGCGAGGGCAGCACCGGGCTGGGGCTGTCGATCGTGCGCTCGGTGGTCGAGGCCCACGGCGGGACGGTGGGCGTGGACTCCCGGCCCGGCCGCACGGTGTTCACGGTCCGGCTCCCCCCGGCCGGCTGACGGCGCAGCGCCCGGCCACCGCCGTCAGGAGCCGCGGGCGGCCCGTCCGGCCCGCCCGAGCCGGCTGGTGACGGGCCGACCTTCTTCGTCGAATCTTCAGAGCCGTCCGGCCCGACGCGGGGAGCCGGTTGACTACGGTCTGTTGTATGTCATGAGGCGCGGTTCCACACGGTCGCGCCGAGCCGGGCAGCGGAGAACGGAGGAGTTCTGTGTCGGACACGGGAGACGAACGGGCCCACGAGCACCAGCACGGTGGGAACCAGCACGGCGAGCACGGGTCGCACGGCTCCACGACGATGTACGTGCGCTTCGGGGCGATGATCCTGACGGCGATGGTGGTGATGTACGCCGCCATGTTCATCGGCTCCTGGGAGTGGAGCCACGTGCGCTGGAGCGAGAACCGCCTCTTCATGACGCTCACGATGGGCGGGACCATGGGCCTGGTCATGCTCGCCTGGATGCTGAACATGTACAAGAACACCAAGGCCAACGTGGCCGTGGTGGTGATCAGCCTCCTGCTCCTGGGCGGCGGAGCCTACCTGGACCGCAGTCAGACCACGGTGCAGGACACCGCGTTCATGAGCTCGATGATCCCGCACCACTCCCTGGCCATCACCCGGTCCGAGCGCGCCGAGCTCGCCGACGTGCGGGTGTGCGAACTGGCGGTCGAGATCAGCGAGGCGCAGCGACGGGAGATCTTCGAGATGGACTGGCTGATCGAGGACATCGAGCGCAACGGGGTCGCGGCGACGGCCCAGGAGGCCGAGGCCCGGCCGGTCCCCGACCACGAGGGGCCGGCGCAGCGTCAGTGCCCCACGGACTGAGCTGATTCCGCTTCGCCGGCGACGGCCCGTCAGTCCCGGCGCCCGCCCCTGCGGAGGACGAGCCCGCGGGCCCCTCCGGCGGACCGTGCCACGACCTGCTCGAGAGGACCGCGGCCCCTGGTCCGGTTCCAGACCGTGGCGAAGACGGCGGCGACGAGCACGTGGACGACGAACCACAGGACGGGCAGGTCGTAGTGGAGCATCGGCGCCAGTCCGAGCAGGTGCGCGGTGTACAGGGTCAGGGTCATCGACCCCATGGCGCTCAGCGGGAGCAGCCACGAGCTCCACCGGCGGGTCAGCAGGAGGAAGAGGCCGAGCACGGCGGCCCCGCCGCCCAGGTCCTGCAGGACGGCGACCGGCGTGTTGGTGTGCGGGCCCGGGGTCAGCAGCCACCACCAGGTCGTGGTGGGCAGCTCCGGGTTCGGGCCCCACACCACGATGTCGGTCACGCCCTCGTCGGTCATCCCGGGGGTGGCGCTGATCAGCTGCTCCCATCCGCCGCCCTGCACGACCAGGGCCCAGTAGACGAGCCACGCCCCGACGGCCAGCAGCAGCCCGGCCCACAGCAGCCGCCCCTGCACGCGGGCCGAGCGCAGGTCCAGCCGGCCGATCGCGAGTCCGGCCAGGAGGTAGGCCAGGTACGGCAGGGCGGGGTAGGTGCCGGTGAGCAGCACCTGGGCGAGCACCGTGCCGGGGTCGGAGGCCACGCCGGCGAGGGTGGGGTTGTAGGTCTCCATCGCCGGCAGCACGGGGCGCAGCACGTGCACGAGGACCGGACCGAGCACGGCGGAGCCCCCGGCCAGGACGAACAGCGACCGCGCCCCGAGGTGCAGGAACGGGATCGCGAGCAGGAAGAACATCCCGTAGTAGACGAGGATGTTGTACGCCGGCGGATCCGCGGGCATCGCCTGGTTGACGAGCAGGCCCAGCACGGTGATCAGGACCGCCCGCACGAGCAGGCCCAGCCGGTCGGCGCTCGCGGGCCGGCCCCGGTGGGGTGTGCGGCCGCCGGAGGTGAAGGACAGGCCGACCCCGGCCAGCAGGGCGAACAGCGCGGCGGCCTGGCCCGCGAACAGCTGCCACTGCAGCGTGGACTCGAAGGTCTCCGGGTCCCAGGACGGCAGGATGTGGACGGAGATCATCCCGATCAGCGCGAGACCCCGGGCCGCGTCGACGCCCACGAGCCGTCGTCTCCTGGCGACCCGCGTGCCGGAGTGCTCCTCCCCCTCCCGGCACGGTCTCCCGGACGACGGGCTGTGGACGTCTGCCATGGCGGCGGGTTCCTCCTGTCGGACGTGCCGGCGGGCCCCCTGCCCGACGGTCGTGGACCCTCGGGTCCTCGCTGTTCACGAGCCAACCAGGCGGTAATGTGACGTCGTTATGGCGTTCCTGTGCGCAGCCTGTGGACGACCGGCGCCCTCGGCCGGGAGACCTCGTCCCGGCACGGGCGCCGGGGACCTCGGCCGGGGTTCAGGCCTCGGCGGTGGCCGTGGGGTCGAGGGACACGGCCACCTGCCAGACCACGAGGCTCGGCTCGGCTCCCACGGACCGGAAGAGCCGCGGCGCGGCGGGCGGTTCCGGCCGGGCCCGCATGGCGTCCAGGGCTGCCTGGTCCCGCCAGAGCGTCTGCACCCTCCACCTCCCGTCGCCGGCCCGGAGGAGCTCCGAACGGAGCAGGCCGTCGGGATAGGGCTGCGCGGCCAGGGCGCGGTAGCCGTTCAGAAGTTCCGTCTCACGTTCCGGAGACACCCGGGCAGAGACTTCGGTGAGGACGTGGGCCTGTGCGTTCACGGAGACTCCATTGTTCGGTCCGGTCACCGCATCCTACTCCCGGGCGGTCGTGCGGACCCGGGACGGGACGGAGCTCATGCCCGCCGCACGGTCTTCTCCAGCCCGCTCGCCAGCAGGACCGCGCAGGTGAACCAGATCGCCCCGGCGGGACCGAGCGGGGCGGCCACCAGGCCGGCGAGCAGGGGCATGGCCACCTGGCCCACGCGGTTGCCCACGAGGCGCACCGCCAGGGCCGAGCCCCGCCAGGAGGCCGGCACCGCCGTGGAGATCAGCGTCATGGTGAGCGGCTGCCCGAGCCCCAGGCAGAAGCCGCCCACGAACAGGCACAGCGCCGCCAGCCACGGCACCGTGATCACCAGGGGCGGCAGCACGAGGGCCAGTCCCGCGCCGTAGAGGCTGATCAGCAGCAGCGTCCTGCGGGAGAGCCGGCGGGCGAGCCACGGCAGCAGGACGCGCGAGACGATCGAGGCCCCGCCGCGCACGGCCAGCAGCACGCCCACCCAGGCCGGGGAGACCCCCGCCCGCTCGCCCACGAGCGGCAGGAACGCCGTGAGGATGTCGAGCATCGCCAGCAGCGAGAGGGCCGCCAGCATGTGGGACGGGACCCCCGGCACCCGCAGGATGCGCAGCATCGACGCCCGGGGCTCGGCCACCGCCTCGAGCTCACCGGTGGCCGGGTGCGCCCGCCGCGCGGCGTCGACGACGTCGTCGTCGGTGCGGTCCCGGCCGGAACGGGAGGTGCGGGCGCGCACGAGCATCACGGGGACCACGAGCAGGGACAGTGCCGCGCCGGCCCACAGCGCCAGGGTGATGTCGGCGACCCGCTCCGGGGAGTCGACGTCGTGGCCCGAGCCCAGCAGCAGGGCGGCCAGCAGCGGCCCGAGCAGCTGACCCGCGGAGAACGCGGCGGTGAACCAGCCGAACCCCTTGTCGAGCTGGTCCTCCGGGGAGAAGCGGGCCACGGCGGCCTGTCCCGCGATGGTGAACACCAGGTGCCCCATCCCGAGCAGGGCGCTCGCCGCGGCGACGAGCGCCGCACCGGGGGCGGCGCTCAGCGCCAGCGCCCCGAGGGCCAGGAGCAGGGCGCCGGCGACGACCATGGTCCGCAGCTCGCGCACGCGGTCGGTCATCCGCCCGAGCCACATCGCCGTCACGAGCGGGAGCACCGCGTAGGCGGCCGTGACCAGGCCGACCGTCACCGCGTCCGCGTCCAGGGACAGCAGCTTGTAGGTGGTGACGGGCCGGACCAGGTTCAGCGCGGTCTGGGTGAGCAGCGCACCGGCCACGAGGAACCACAGCCACGCCCCGGAGCGCGGTGCGGCGGACGCCATGCCTCAGGAGCGCCGGGGCTTGACCGCGATCACCGGGGCGTTCGCCTCGAGGAGGATCTGCTGGGCCGCGCTGCCGAGCAGCAGCTTGCCGACCGGGCTGCGGTGCTTCACGCCGATCACCACGGCGGAGGCGTCCACCTGCTCCGCGGTGTCGAGGAGCTCGCCCACGGCGTCCCGGTTGCGGGTGTCGGGGGTGCGGAAGGTGACGGGAACGCCGTCGAGCTCGCCGGTCTCGGGGTCCAGCTGGGCGCCCTCGAGGTTGAATACGAGCAGGTCCGACGCGCGGCGGCGGGCCTCCTCGACGGCGGCCGCGAGCGCGGCCTCGCCCTCGGGAGTGCTGGTGCGGGCGACGAGGACGGTCATGGGGGCCTCCGAGGGGACGTGGGGACGACGGGTGCCGGCTGTCGGAACCGGCCCCGGCGCGGCGCCGGACCCGGCGACGACACGGGATCCACCCTAGGGCCGATGCCGGCCGGCCGCCCGTTTCCGGCGTGAGCAGAATGCGCAGAACCAGCACAACGATCACTTCGCACGAAAGCCGGATCAACCGCCGGAGCGTGATCCGGGTCACCTACCGTCGATGCAGCGGCTCGGTCAGAGCCTCCCGTCCATCCCGACGCACACCGTCCCGAAGGAAGCGAAACCCGTGAGTTCACCACCGATCCAGACCCAGTCCGGCACGCGGCGCCGGCACCCGGTCGCGCTGGCCGTCTACGGCGTCGTCACCGCCGTCGTCGTCGGCCTGGCCGCCGTCTTCTCGTTCCAGTCCGCGGCCACCGGCTCGGACATCCGCGCGAACCTGACCCTCATCGCCCCGGCCGGCGCCGGCGGCGGCTGGGACACGTTCATGCGCGAGCAGCAGCAGGCGATGCGCGCCAACAGCCTGGTGAACAACACCCAGGTGGTCAACATCCCGGGCGCGGCGGGCACCATCGGCCTGGGGCAGCTCTCGACCATGGAGGGCCGGGCCAACACCCTGATGGTCACCGGTGCCGGGCTCGTCGCCGGCGTGGCGCAGCTCGACTCGGCCGTCACGCACGACGACGTGCGCCCGATCGCCCGGGTGGTCGAGGAGTACGACGTCGTCGTCGTCCCCGCCGACTCGCCCTACGAGACGATCGACGAGCTCGTCGAGGCGTGGCGCGCGAACCCGGCCGAGGTCGCCTGGACCGGTGGCGGCACCTTCGACCAGCTGGTGATGACGGAGCTCGCGCTCACCGCCGGCATCGAGCCCTCCGAGACCACCTACATCCCCAAGTCCGGCGGCGGCGAGGCCACCCAGGCCCTGATCACGCACACCGCCGACGCGGCGACCTCCGGCTACATGGACGTCGCGGACCAGATCGAGGCCGGCCGCCTGAGGGCCCTGGGCATGGCCGCCCCGCAGCGCCTCGAGGGGGTCGAGATCCCGACCCTCACCGAGCAGGGCTACGACGTGGACCTCGCGAACTGGCGGGCCGTCCTGGCCCCTCCCGGGATCACCGACGAGGAGTTCGCCGAGCTCCGCACCCTGCTCGAGGAGTCCATCGCCACCCCGGAGTGGCAGGAGGCCGTCGAGCGCAACAAGTGGACCGACGTGTATCTGGCGGGCGAGGAGTTCGACGAGTTCATGGCCTCCGAGCAGGACCGCATCGCCGCCCTGGTGAAGGAGCTGAAGTGATGAGCACGCCCACATCGAACACCGTGCACCGCGCCGAGATTGCCGAAGAGCGCCACGCGCAGACCCCCGGTGGCCCCGTTCCGCAACCTCGCGGCAGGTCTTCCTGGTGGGACGGGCGCAGCGGGCTCGTGGTGCCCGCGGTCCTGGCCGCGTTCAGCACCTACCTGCTGATCGGCTGCCTGACCATGGAGATCCCCGAGGGGACCGACTTCCCCGGGCCCACGTTCTACCCGCTGATCCTCGCGGTGGCCGGCTACGTGCTGACCGCCCTGCTCACCGTCCACTACCTGCGCTCCCCCGAGCACCCGGAGGAGACCTCGCAGCGCACCTGGCGCACCCACTCGGACTGGTCCGCGGTGGCCTGGGCCGCCGGCGGGTTCCTGGCCTTCGCGCTCACCATCGAGGTGCTCGGCTGGATCCTGGCCGCCGCCCTGCTGTTCTGGGCCGTGGCCCGCGGCTTCGGCAGCCGCCGGCCGCTCTTCGACATCACGCTCGCCCTGCTCGTGAGCAGCGCGATCTACCTGGCATTCACGGTCGGCCTGGGGCTCAATCTCCCGTCCGGCATCCTGGGAGGCGGTCTCTGACATGGAAGCACTGAATCTGCTGGCCGACGGGTTCGCGGGGGCACTCACCCCCATGAACCTCCTGTGGGTCGTGGTCGGGTGTCTGCTCGGCACCGCGGTGGGCGTGCTGCCCGGCCTCGGCTCCTCCATGGCGGTGGCCCTGCTGCTGCCCATGACCTTCGCCCTCGACCCCACCGCGGCGTTCATCCTGTTCGCCGGTGTGTACTTCGGCGGCCTGTTCGGCGACTCGACCATGGCCATCCTCATGAACACCCCGGGCCAGGGCTCGGCGATCGCCTCCACGTTCGAGGGCCACAAGATGGCCAAGGACGGCCGGGCACCGCAGGCGCTGGCCACGGCGGCGATCGGCGCCTTCATCGGCGGCATGGCGGCCTCGGTGGTCGTGGTGTTCCTGGCCCCGCAGCTGGCCGACTTCTCGGCCAACTTCGGTCCGGCCGAGTACTTCGCCCTGGCCCTGTTCGCCTTCGTGGCCACGTCCTCCGTGGTCTCCGACTCCGTGCCCAAGGGACTCGCGTCCCTGGTCCTGGGGCTGGGCATCGCCACCGTCGGGATCGACGCGATCTCCGGCTCCGAGCGTTTCACGTACGGCTCCCCGAACCTGTTCGACGGGGTCTCCCTGGTCACCGTGTCCGTCGCCGTCCTCGCCCTGGGCGAGGTGCTGCACGTGGCCGCCCGGATCCGCCGGGACCCCGCGGCCCACCAGACGAAGTTCTCCGGCCGGCCGTTCCTCTCCCGGGCCGAGTTCAAGGAGGCCGCCCCGGCGTGGCTGCGCGGCACCGCGATCGGCCTGCCCTTCGGCGTCATCCCGGTGGGCGGGGCCGAGGTGCCGACCTTCATGTCCTACGACGTCGAGCGGCGCATCGACCGCCGCCGCCCGAACCCGGTGTTCGGCAAGGGCGCGATCCGCGGCCTGGCCGCCCCGGAGGCCGCCGGCAACGCGACCACCGGCACCGCCATGGGCGCGCTGCTGGCCCTGGGCCTGCCGGTCTCGGCGACGGCGGCGATCATGCTCGCGGCGTTCCAGCAGTACGGCCTGCAGCCGGGCCCCCTGCTCTTCGACCGCGCCCCGGATCTCGTGTGGGCGCTGCTGGCCAGCTTCTTCATCGCGATGGTCGTGCTGCTGGTCATCAACCTGCCCTTCGCCCGGCACTGGGCCAAGCTCCTGCTGATCCCGAGCCCCTACCTCTACGCGGGGATCACGGTGTTCTGCGGGCTGGGCATCTACGCGACGTCGGGGGCGATCTTCGACCTGCTGCTGCTCCTGGGCCTCGGCGTGCTGGGCTTCCTGATGCGCCGCCACGGCGTGCCGGTCGCCCCGCTGCTGATCGGCATGGTCCTGGGCCCGCTGGCCGAGACCAGCATGCGCGACGCGCTGCTGTCCTCCAACGGCGACTACTCGGTGTTCGTGACCGGTCCGATCCCGCTGGTGCTCTACGGCCTGCTGTTCATCGTGCTGGCCCTGACGGTCCGCTCCAAGGTCGTCAAGCGGGCGAAGGTGGACGTGTAGTCCCCCGCGCTCCGCACGAACGAGCCGGCCC
>NZ_JBISWL010000113.1:0-11734 GCF_044462265.1 Kocuria rhizosphaerae | reverse complement strand
GGGGCGGGCCGGCTCGTTTCGCTCCGGGCGCCGTCCATGGGCCGGCCCTCATACAGGAGTGCTGAGCACCCGGGGTTCGTAGCGCACGGGCTCGAAGGTCGCGGCCACGATGGCACGCAGGGCCTCGAGGCTCCCGGAGACGATCCCGGCGGCCCGGGCCTGGACGAGGACGTTGCCGATCGCGGTGGCCTCGACCGGGCCGGCGTAGACGGTACGACCCGTGCGGTCGGCGGTGAGCTGGCACAGCAGGGTGTTCTGCGACCCGCCGCCGACGACGTGGACGGTGCGGATGCTCCGCCCGGACAGCCGCTCCGCCTGCTCGATCGTGGTGGCGTACGCCGCGGCCAGGGACTCCAGGATGGACCGGACGACCTCGGCGCGGGTCCGCGGGGGCTCCACATCGTGCTCCCGGCACCAGTCCGCGATGCGGGCGGGCATGTCCCCGGGAGCGGTGAAACGGTCGTCGGTCGCGTCGAAGACCGGGACCGGGCGGGAGACGTCGGCGGCCTCGGCGATCAGCGCGGAGAGGGCGGTGCCGCGCTGGGCGTCGGTGGCCCCGGGACCCCCCCAGCTCCGGAGGGACTCGGAGAGCAGCCACAGCCCGGAGACGTTCTTGAGGTACCGCACCCGTCCGTCCACGCCGCCCTCGTTGGTGAAGTTCGCCGCCCGGCTCTCCGGGGTGAGCACCGGGACGTCCAGCTCGACGCCGACCAGCGACCACGTGCCCGAGGAGATGAAGGCGGAGTCGTCGCCGGTGGAGGGGACGGCCACCACCGCGGAGGCGGTGTCGTGTGAGCCGACGGCGGTGACCTGCAGCTCCTGTGACACGCCGAGATCGTGGGCGACCTCGGGCAGCAGCGCACCGATCCCTGCCCCGGGAGGGACGACGGGGGCGAACAGGGTGCGGGGGACACCCAGCCGGTCCATCAGCTCGGCGTCCCACTGCCGGGCCCGCACGTCGAGCAGACCGGTGGTGGAGGCGTTGGTCGCCTCGGTCACCTGCTGCCCCGTGAGCCAGTAGCCGATCAGGTCGGGGATCAGCAGCGCCCGGTCGGCCAGGTCGAGGTCCCCCGAGACCCGGTCGGCGGCCACCTGGAAGAGGGTGTTGAAGGGCAGGTGCTGCAGTCCGTTGCGCCGGTACAGCTCCTGGGCCGGCACGCGGGCGTGGACCGCCTCCACCCCGGCGGCGGTGCGCTCGTCGCGGTAGTGGTAGGGCACCCCGAGCATCCGCCCGCCCCTCAGCAGGGCGTAGTCCACGGCCCAGGAGTCGACGCCGATCGAGACGACGTCGGGCTCCTCCCGGCACGCCTGGGCGAGCCCGGCGCTCAGGGAGCGGAAGAGCTCGGTGATGTTCCAGTGCAGGCCCGCCCGGTTCCCCTCGTGCAGGCGCACCGGCTGGTTGGGGAACCGGGCGACGTGGCGCAGACGCAACCGCCCGTCGTCGACGCCCCCCAGGACGACCCGCCCGCTGGTGGCCCCGAGGTCGACGGCGGCCACCGCCGCGCCGCTGCTCACGGCGCTCACCGCAGGAACGCCGCGGCCACGCCGGCGTCGACGGGCACGTGCAGGCCCGTGGTGTGGGAGAAGTCGGCGGTGCACAGGGCGAAGACCGCGTTGGCGACGTTCTCGGGCAGGACCTCGCGTTTGAGCAGGGTCCGCTGGGCGTAGTACTTCCCCAGCTCCTCCTCCGGCACCCCGTAGACGGCCGCGCGCTTGGCCCCCCAGCCGCCGGCGAAGATCCCGGAGCCGCGCACGACGCCGTCGGGATTGATGCCGTTGACCTTGATGCCGTGTTCGCCCAGCTCGGCGGCCAGCAGCCGGACCTGGTGGGCCTGGTCGGCCTTGGTCGCGGAGTAGGCGATGTTGTTGGGGCCGGCGAAGATCGAGTTCTTCGAGGAGATGTAGACGATGTCCCCGCCCAGCTCCTGGGCGATGAGCACGCGGGCGGCGTTCTTGGAGACCAGGAACGAGCCCTTGGCCATGACGTCGTGCTGGAGGTCCCAGTCCTGCTCGGTGGTCTCCAGCAGCGGTTTGGACAGGGAGAGCCCGGCGTTGTTCACCACGAGGTCCAGCCCGCCGAAGGCCAGGACGGCCTCGGCGATCGCGGCCTGCACGGCCGCCTCGTCGGCCACGTTCACCGCCACGCCGACGGCGACGTCGGTGCCGCCGAGTTCCGCCGCCGCGGCCCGGGCCTTCTCCTCGTCCAGGTCGGCGATGACCACGCACGCCCCCTCGGCGGCCAGGCGGGTGGCGATGGCCTTGCCGATCCCCGACGCCGCCCCGGTGACCAGGGCGATCCGGGTGGCCAGCGGCTTGGGCGCGGGCATGCGCCGGAGCTTGGCCTCCTCCAGCGCCCAGTACTCGATGCGGAACTTCTCGGCCTCGTCGATGGGCGCGTAGGTGGAGATCCCCTCGGCCCCGCGCATCACGTTGATCGCGTTGAGGTAGAACTCCCCGGCGACCCGGGCCGTCTGCTTGTCCTTGCCGAAGGAGAACATCCCGACGCCCGGCACGAGCACGATGGCCGGGTCGGCCCCGCGGATGGCCGGGGAGTCGGCCGTGGCGTGGCGGTCGTAGTAGGCCTGGTAGTCGGCCCGGTACGCCTCGTGCAGCTCCTTGAGGCGGGCGATCGAGTCCTCGACCGGGGCGCCGGCGGGCAGGTCCAGGACCAGGGGCTTGACCTTGGTGCGCAGGAAGTGGTCGGGGCACGAGGTGCCCAGCGCCGTCAGGCGGGGGTGCTCCGCGGCGGCGAGGAACTCCAGGACCCGGGGGTCGTCGGTGAAGTGGCCGACCTGCGGGCGGTCGGCCGAGGCGAGTCCCCGGATCACCGGGGCGAGGGCGGCGGCCTTGGCCCGGCGCTCGGTCTCCGGCAGGGCTCCGTAGCCGTCCAGGGCCGGGCCGAAGGGCTCGGGCTCCGAGTGCTCGGCGATGTACGCCTCGGCGGTGTCGATGATCCACCGGGAGGCGGACTCGGCCTCCTCGCTGGTGTCACCCCAGGCGGTGATGCCGTGGCCGCCGAGGATGCAGCCGATCGCGTCCGGGTTCGCCTGCTTGATGGCGGCGATGTCCAGGCCCAGCTGGAATCCGGGTCGGCGCCAGGGCACCCACACGACCTTCCCGCCGAAGATCTCGTCCGTGAGCGCCGGGCCTTCGGCGGCCGTGGCGACCGCGATGCCGGAGTCCGGGTGCAGGTGGTCCACGTGGGCGGCGTCGACCAGTCCGTGCATGGCGGTGTCGATCGACGGGGCGGCCCCGCCCTTGCCGTGCAGGCAGTAGTCGAAGGCCGCGACCATCTCGTCCTCGTGCTCGACCCCGCGGTAGACGCCGGTCAGGGCACGGACCCGGTCCAGGCGGAGGGTGGCGAGGCCCTTCTCGGTGAGGGTGCCGAGGTCCCCGCCGGAGCCCTTGACCCACAGCAGCTCGACGTCCTCGCCGGTGACCGGGTCGGTCGTGGTGCCCTTCGCGGAGGTGTTGCCCCCGGCGTAGTTGGTGTTCTTCGGGTCGGCGCCCAGTCGGTTGGAGCGGGCGATCAGGTCCGCGACGGCGGGATGCGTGGTCTCGACGAGTGAGTGGGTCATGGCGGTTTCCTTGCGTTCGGTGGTCGTGCGGCGGGCGCAGTGCTGGAGCCGGGGCTACGCGCCCCAGCTCGCCGGGGCGCCGCCGACACGGTCGGCGGTGATGGACTCCTGGTACCCGGAGGCGGCGTAGGCGGCCATCGGGTCGGCCGGCAGTCCGCGGGTCTCGCGCCACTCGGCCAGCGCGGGCCGGACGTCGGTGTAGAACGCGTCCATGAGGATCTGGTGGGCACCCAGGACGTCACCGGCGTCCTGGGCGGCGGCCAGGGTCGCACGCTCCAGCAGCAGCGCGCGGGCGGTCATCTCCTGGACGTTGAGCACCGAGCGGATCTGACCGGGGATCTTCTCCTCGATGTTGTGGCACTGGTCGAGCATGAACACCACCCCCGTCGCCGGATCCAGACCGCCCCCTCGGACCACCTCGACCATGAGGCGGAAGAGCTGGAACGGGTCCGCCGCGCCCACGATGAGGTCGTCGTCGGCGTAGAAGCGGGAGTTGAAGTCGAAGGAACCGAGCTTCCCGAGCCGCAGCAGCTGGGCCACGATGAACTCGATGTTGGTGCCCTGGGCGTGGTGGCCGGTGTCCAGGCACACGGTGGCCTTGGGCCCGAGCGCCGCGCAGTGCACGTAGCTGGTGCCCCAGTCCGGGACGTCGGTGTGGTAGAACGCCGGCTCGAAGAACTTGTACTCCAGAACCATCCGCTGGTCCTCCCCCAACCGGTCGTAGATCTCCTGCAGGGACTCGGCCAGCCGGTCCTGGCGGCCGCGGATGTCACCCTGCCCGGGGTAGTTGGTGCCGTCTGCGAGCCAGATCTTGAGGTCCCGGGAACCGGTGGCGTCCATCACGTCGATGCACTCGAGGTGGTGCTCGATCGCCGCGCGCCGCACTGACGGGTCCAGGTGCGTGAGCGAGCCGAACTTGTAGATGTCGTCCTGGAAGGTGTTGGAGTTGATCGTGCCGATCCCCACGCCGAGGTCCTCGGCGTGGCGGACCAGCGCCGAGAAGTCGTCGACCTTGTCCCACGGGTAGTGCAGCGCCACCCGAGGGGCCAGGCCGGTCATGCGGTGGACCATGGCGGCGTCGGCGATCTTCTCCTCCGGCGTGCGCGGGGTGCCCGGGGTGCCGAACACCTTGAACCGGGTGCCGGAGTTGCCGTAGGCCCACGAGGGGACCTCGATGGCTTGGGAGGCCAGCTGGGATGCGATGTCGTCGAAAACAGGCATGTATTTCACACCTTTCGTGGGAGGCGGCACCGGAAGCCGGCACGACGCCCAGCCTCCGCGTATGAATCGTTTCATGAGCCTACGGCGTGATACTGACCACGTCAATGGCGACAGGCGGAGCCATGGTGACCCCTCGGAGCCACTCGATTTCCGAGCGGGGACGCTGCTCCCTGCGGGAAGCCGATGCGGACCCCCGCAGCCCACCGCCCCGGGTGTCGCGGTCAGCCACGGTTGCGGTCGAGAAGCGGCCGCAGGCCTACCATTGCAGGGCTGGCGACCGATGCGCCGGCGGGGACACTGGTGGGCCACCCCCGCAGGTGGCGAAGCTGATGGACCCACCGAACGCCATGGCGGCCGGACCGGTCCGCCCTGTCTGCCGCACCCCCGCGCCCGTGACACGCCCAGGCTTCAATCCCGCCACCGTCACGCAGAAGTGTGACTCTTGACACGCGGTAACCCGTGTGTAAACGTTTCAACTTGAAACGACTCAGATCGGAGCATCAACGATGGCACCGGCTATTCCTCAGCAACATCCCGTAGAGCAGAACCCCGTCGTGCAGGCAGCCGAAGCGCGGGCCTCGGCCGCGGCTCACGCCAGAGAGCCGGAAACCCCTCCGGCTCGCCGCCGGGGCAGGGCGGCCGGTCGAGCGCCGTGGTGGTTCCTTGCCCCCGCAGCCGCGCTGTACCTCTTCGTGGTGGTATGGCCGAGCCTCCAGGGCACGGTCTTCGCCTTCACGGACTGGGACGGGCTCTCTGCTGATCGGAACTTCGTGGGGCTGGCGCAGTTTCGCCGCATTCTCGCCGACCCCGGAGCTTTCGGCGCCATCATCCACACCCTGCTCATCGCCGCGGGGATCGTCATCATCCAGAACTTCATCGGTCTTCTGCTCGCCCTCGGGGTGAACACCAAGATCAAGAGCCGCAACGTCCTCCGGGTGGTCCTCTTCGCGCCGGCGGTGGTGACTCCCGTGGCCACCGCGTATCTGTGGAAGTTCATGTACACGCCCGACGGGGCCCTCAACCAGCTGCTCGGCGTGGTGGGCCTGGAGTCCCTCCAGCAGAACTGGCTCGGCGATTCCGAGATCGCCTTGTGGGCCATCGTCGGCGTCGTCGTCTGGCAGTTCGCCGGCTATTCGATGGTCATCTTCCTGGCGGCCCTGCAGGGTGTGCCCCAGGAGATCCTCGAGGCCTCGCACGTGGACGGGGCCGGAGCGTTCCGTCGCTTCTGGTCGATCATCCGCCCCGAACTGGCCCCGGCCATCACCATCAACCTCATGCTGTCCATCATCGGCGGCCTGAAACTCTTCGACCAGGTGTGGGTCATGACCGGCGGCGGGCCCGGCACGGCTACCGACACGATGTCCACGATGATCTACAAGAACGCCTTCCAGTTCGGCGACTTCGGCTACGGCATCGCCATGGCACTCGTCCTCACCATCTTCGTCGCGGTCCTCTCGGGCGCCCAGTACGGTCTGCTCTCCCGACAAGGAGGTTCCAAGTGAATCGCTATACCGGCCGCACGCTGGGGATCGAACTGCTCATGCTCGGCGTCACGGCCCTGTTCTTCGTGCCGCTCTACATCCTCATCAATCTCTCTCTCAAGCGCACCGACGATCAGAGCTCGCCTCTGGCCCCGGTCACGGACATCACGTTCCAGAACTACGTCGACGCCTGGCAGCAGGCCTCGCTCGGCCAGGCCCTGCTGACCAGCGGCTTCGTGACCGTGGTCAGCGTCACACTGATCGTCGTCACCGCCGCCATGGCCGCCTACCGGCTGGCCCGGGTGGCGCGCGGCTGGTCCAGGTGGGCCTTCTACGGGTTCATGGTCGGTCTGCTCCTGCCGTTCCAGCTGGCGCTCATCCCGCTCTACACGACCGTCCGGGACCTGGGGCTGCTGGGCTCACCGTGGTCGCTCGTCCTCTTCTACACCGGCTCGCAGATCCCCTTCTCCATCTTCCTCTACACCGGCTTCATCCGGGTACTGCCCCCGGAGTACGAGGAAGCCGCCGCGATCGACGGGTGCGGGTCGATCCAGACCTTCTGGCGCGTCGTCTTCCCGTTGCTGCGTCCGATCACCGGCACGGTCGTGATCCTCAACGTGCTCCAGGTCTGGAACGACTTCCTCACTCCGCTGCTCTACCTCAGTGGCAGCGGCAACCAGACCGTCCCCGTGGCCCTGTTCTCGTTCGTCAGCCAGTACGTGTCTCAGTGGAACCTCGTGTTCGCCGGCCTCGTCATCACCATCACGCCCATCCTCCTCGTCTACTTCGCCATGCAGAAGACGATCATCCAGGGCTTCGCCGGTGGCCTGAAGGGCTGATCGGCGCTCCATACACACCTTTGCCGCATATCTCTCCATCACAGAAAGCGATCACCATGCGTTCAACACGACTGCTCCCGCCCGTCACCCTCGCCACCACGTTCCTCCTCGTCGGCTGCGGGGGAGGTGGCGACGCCACAGGTGGCGATGGGGGCACGCTGACCCTTGCGGCCACCTCCAATGAGAAGGCAGCTCTCGACGTCGTCGTTCCGGCGTTCGAAGAGGCCAACCCCGACATCGACGTCGAGTACACCACCTCCTCCCTGGACGAGTACCAGACGACGACGCGCACCCAGCTCTCCTCCGGCACCGCCTCCGACATCGTGTTCGTGTGGCCGGGCACCGGCAACCCCATGACCGTGGACACGGTCGGCGGCGGCGGATTCGTCGAGGACATCTCCGACCACGTGGGCGACCTGCCGGAAGGCATCGCCAAGGTCATGGAGGTCGACGGAGCAGCCTACGGCGCACCCGTGTCCTTCTCCGGCATCGGAGCGGTCTACAACACCACTGCCA
The DNA here is from genome assembly GCF_044462265.1 of Kocuria rhizosphaerae. NCBI lineage: Bacteria > Bacillati > Actinomycetota > Actinomycetes > Micrococcales > Micrococcaceae > Kocuria > Kocuria rhizosphaerae. The sequence continues at coordinate 4,099 of NZ_JBISWL010000113.1, read as the reverse complement.
TGGAAGAGGCCGGCCTGACCGCGCCGACCACCCGCACCGAACTCTTCGAGTTCTGCAAGGCCGCACAGGACGCCGGCAAGTCGGCGTTCGCGCTGGGCGCGCAGACCAACTGGGTCACCCAGCTCGTCCCCTACGCTCTCACCCCCACTCTCGTCTATGGCCCCAATCCCGACTTCGCCGAGGACATGGACGCAGGCGAAGCGACGTTCGTCGACTCCGGATGGGAGGACGCTATGGACCAGTACCTCGAGATGCAGGACGCCGGGTGCTTCCAGGACAATCCCCTGGGTACCGACTACGAACGGAGCCTGTCGATGGTGGCGCAGGGAGAAGCCCTCGGCGTCGTCCAGGTGAACTCCGCGGTGCCCCAGATCACTGGCCAGGCGCCGGAGGGCACCGAGCTCAACATGCTGCCCCTGCCCGCCACCGACGACCCCGAGGAGACCCGGATGGCCGGCGCCGCCGGCTCCGCGTACGCCGTCAACGCCTCCTCGGACAACACAGAGAACGCACTGAAGTTCATCGACTTCATCCAGAGCCCCGAGGGCATGAACCTGTATGCCGAGACGAACGCGGCCCTGCCGGCCATCCCCAACGACGAGTTCGACACCCACCCGGCCCTCACCGTCCTGCAGGAGTACCAGCAGGAGGGCAAGACCGATCCGTTCATGGACCAGCTCTGGCCCAACGCCCGGGTCCAGCAGACCCACTTCGCCGTCGTTCAGGAGCTGCTCGGCGGTCAGACGACGGTCCAGGACGCTCTGGCCCAGATGGACGCCGCCTACCAGCAGGGCGCGTAGTCGCGAGCGGCGTCCACGACGTCTCTTGCGCCTCCGGTGCCCGGTTGAGGCTGCGGCGACAGCCGGGCACCGAGCTGCACGACCCACTGTCGTGTCCACAACTGCCTCCTCCATCGACCACCATGACGCCATGTCGGCGTCGTGAGAGGCCGGCGCCACGCTCATTGCAGTGCGCGGCCGACCCCTCAGTCGACTCCTTGACCAACGAACGAAAGTCCTATGAGAGTGAACACTGACATCGCCGTCCGAGACCTCCATTTCGAGAATCACCATTCGATCCCCGTGGCCGGGAGGGCGACCCTGGGCATCGCGGAGGAGCGCCCCCGACTGTCCTGGTGGGTCGACGCACCTGCCGACTGGCAGCAGAAGGCCTACGAGGTGGAGGTTCGTGATGCCGCCGACCGAAGCATCGCCAGCCTCCACGGCCCCGTGGAGGGCCAGGAGTCTCTCTACCTTCCCTGGCCCGGGCCGGCCCTGGAACCTCGGCAGGGCGTCGTGGTGCGGGTGCGGGTGCGCGGGGCGGACGGCGATCCGTCCCCGTGGAGCGATCCGCACCTGGTCGAGCGGGGCCTGACTGCGGCGGACTGGACGGCCGTGCCGGTCTCCTCCGCTCGTCCCGAGGACCCGGAATCCGATCGTCGCCCATCGATCCTACGCCGGGAGTTCTCGGTCGGCGTCGGCGTGGTACGCGCCCGGGTGCATGTTACCGCGCACGGCCTTTTCGAGCTGGAGCTCAACGGCCAGCGCGTGGGCGAAGACGCTCTTGCGCCGGGCTGGACGGTCTACGACCAGCGGCTGCGAGTGTTCACCTACGACGTGACTCAGAGACTGCGGGCCGGGACCAACGCTTTGGGGGCCTGGCTGGGCGACGGTTGGTACCGGGGTCGGCTCGGTTTCAACGGCGGCAACCGCAATCTCTACGGTTCCGACCTGTCCTTGCTGGCGCAGCTCGAGATCGACTATGCGGACGGTTCACGGCAGATCCTCGCCACGGATGACCAATGGCGTTCGGCGCCCAGCCCCATCCTCTTCTCCGGCATCTACGACGGCGAGACCTTCGACGCCCGCCAGGTGCCGGCAGGATGGTCGGAACCCGGCTTCGACCATTCGGCGTGGGAAGGGGTGAGCATCCGTGAACGAGACGTCTCCACCTTGGTGGCCCCGGACGGCCCCCCCATTCAGCACATGCTGACGCTCACTCCGGTCTCGGTCGAGCGGAAGGAGCCGAACCGGGTGATCCTGGACTTCGGGCAGAACCTGGTCGGCCGCCTGGCCATCCGCGCCTCCGGAATCCCAGGGGAGACGATCGTGATGCGCCACGCGGAGGTCCTGCAGGACGGGGAACTCTGCGTCCGGCCTCTGCGCCTGGCCGAGGCCACCGACCGCTACACGTTCGCGACCGACGACGTCGAGTCGTGGGAACCGCGGTTCACCTATCACGGGTTCCGCTACGCGGAGGTGGCAGCCCCCCCGGCAGTCCTGGACGCTCTGGAGGTCGAGGCTCGGGTCTATCACTCGGCCATGGAGCGCACCGGGTGGTTCGAATGCTCTGATGCTGACCTGAACCGTCTGCACGAAAACGTCCTGTGGTCCATGCGCGGCAACTTCGTCGACGTACCCACCGACTGCCCGCAGCGCGACGAAAGGCTCGGCTGGACCGGGGACATCCAGGTGTTCGCCCCCACCGCGATGACGCTCTTCGACGCCACCGGCATGCTCTCGTCCTGGCTGAAGGACCTGTCCGCCGAGCAGTGGGATGACGGCACCGTACCCTGGTACGTGCCTGTGGTACCGGGCCGGGAGATGTGGACCCCGATCCGTCCGGGCGCGGCCTGGGGGGATGCTGCAGTGCTGACCCCTTGGGACGTCTGGTTCGCATCTGCCGATCGAGCCGTGCTCGAGCGGCAGTGGTCCAGTGCGAAGGCCTGGGTGGATCTTCTCGAACGCCGCGCCGGAGAAGACCGGCTGTGGACCGGCGACTTCCAGCTCGGCGACTGGTTGGACCCCTCCGCCCCGCCGGACGATCCGGCCGAGGCCATGACGGACCGCGACTTGGTGGCCAGCGCCTACTTCTCCTGGTCCGCCCGCCACCTGGCCAAGACCGCGCAGGTCATCGGCCGTCAGGGGGACGCCGACCACTACGCAAGGCTCGCCGACGAGGTTGCCGCCGCCATCCGGAACCGCTACCTCGACAAGGACGGTCGCCTGGCCCAGGAGTCGCAGACCGGCTATGCGATGCTCATCTGCATGGACTTGGTGGACGGGGATCTGCTCGCGGTCGCCGGGGTCCGGCTGAGGGAACTGGTCGAAGCAGCCGATCACCGGATCGCCACCGGTTTTGTCGGAACACCGCTGATCTCGGAGGCTCTCACCCGCACCGGCTCCCACGACACGGCGTACCGCCAACTGCTCGAACGCGGCTGCCCCTCTTGGCTCTACCCGATCACCCAGGGAGCCACCACCATCTGGGAACGCTGGGACAGCCAGCTGGAGGACGGCACGATCAACCCGGGCCAGATGACCTCCTTCAACCACTACGCTCTCGGCGCGGTGGCCCGATGGATGTACTCCACCATCGCTGGCCTCGAGCCCATCGAGCCCGGCTGGCGTCGGACACGGTTCCAGCCCCGCCCCGGCGGAGGTCTCACCTGGGCCCGAGCTTCACATCAGTCACCGTACGGACTCGTGGCCATCGAATGGTCCCTCGACCACGGGAGACTGTCAGTCATGACCACGGTCCCCACCGGCGCTACAGCGGAACTCGTGATGCCCGATGGTTCGAAAGTGGACCTCCACCCGGGCACCACCACGACAGTCAGTTCGCTCGCACTCGCGCAGTGACGAACCTTCGAGGAATCCTCGTCGAGTCGCCCGCCGTGCGCATGTTCACCCTGTTGACCAGGGGGGACGCCGTTGTTGATATTCCTACTTCTCCCTTCGGATCGTCCGGCACGTGCCTGCCGGGAAAGAGGCTTGAACCATGTCTTCTGTTGTCTACGACCGTGTGACCTGTCAGTACCCCGGGGCGGCCTCGCCCTCGGTCACCGACCTGTCCCTGGAGATCGCCGACGGGGAGTTCCTCGTCCTGGTGGGCCCGTCGGGGTGCGGGAAGTCCACCACCCTGCGAATGCTGGCGGGGCTGGAGGAGGTCACCGGCGGCAGTATTTACATCGGTGACCGGGATGTCACGCACCTGGCCTCGAAGGACCGGGACATCGCGATGGTCTTCCAGAACTACGCCCTCTACCCGCACATGAGCGTGGCGGAGAACATGGGCTTCGCCCTGAAGATCGCCAAGA
>NZ_JBISWL010000112.1:0-16901 GCF_044462265.1 Kocuria rhizosphaerae | reverse complement strand
CTGATATGTAGTCGATCTTGTCAAGAGGGCAGGGTGAAGCGGGGCACTCATTGATCGGTGGGTGCCCCGCTTCGTCGTTCATGGAGGGGTTGGGGTGATCTCTGCGGGCGTGTTGTCTCGACGCGTGGTCAGTCTGATATCCGCGGGTTGGTTACCGCATGACGCTGGTTTCGGCGCGAGGAGCGATGCTGGTCTGAGCTCGAGCGTGGCCACGAGGATCTCGTGACTGCTCACAGTCGAATCGCTGGTCTCCTCGGCGCGCGGCGCGCAGGAGATCTCCCGTGGCCGGGTCCGTGAACGGGTCTGTGGGTCATGCGTCCATGGTCGCCAGCGACCAGCACCAGCCGGCCATCTCTCGGGCGATCGCTGTGTTCGCGACCGTGTGACGCTTCTTGTGCTCGCTGAGCATGCTCCAGCGGTGATGCAGGCGCCTGTTGCCCGCATCGGCGCGTTCGGCCACGGCTGCCGGTGCCAGGGCCCACCGGTCCCGCATCGTCTTCCCCGGGCGGTACTGGGGCTTGTGGTGCCAGGCGGCCTCGATCAGCAACCGCCTGGCGTGGGCGTTGCCGGTCTTGGTGATCTGGCCCTGGGAGCGGGTTTGCCCGGAGGAGTGCTCCGAGGGCACCAGCCCCAGGTATGAGGCGATGTTCCGGCCCGTGAAGCGGTCCCAGTCGCCGATCTCCACCGCGAGAGAGAACGCGGTCAGGGTCGAGATCCCCCGCAGGCAGGCCAGACGCCGGGTGACCGTGGTCCACTCGGAGTCCTCGGCCAGCAGGAGGATCTGCGCGTCCAACCGGCACCGGCGGGCCAGGGCGTGGGCGACCGCGTCGTGGTAGTCGTCGAACACGATGCGTGAGACCTCGCCGAACACGGCGATGTCCTGGCGGGCCATCTGCTGCATCCAGGCCTCGTGCTTGCCGCTCCACGCCTCGCCGCCGGTGTAGACGTGGCCGTGGCGCAGGAGGAACTTCCCCAGCCGGTGACGGGCGCTCATCAGGTCCCGGCGCACGTCGTCCCTGGCCCGCACCAGGTCCCGTGCCACCTCGCGGGACCGGTCGGGAATCGTGACCTCGATGATGTCGTCGTTGCGGGCCAGTCGGGCCAGCAGCAGCGCGTCGTTCTTGTCGGTCTTGACCCTGTCACCGGAGGCCCGCAACAGCTTCGAGGGCGCCGCGACCTGGACCCGGTGGCCGGCCTCGATCAGGGTGCGGGCGAGTTCGTACCCGGTCGGTCCGGCCTCATAGGTCACCTGGACGGGGCCGTGCTCGCGGGCCAGAGCGTCGACGAACTCGCCCACCATGACGGTGTCAGCGCTGAGGGTCTGATGAATGATCTCGCCGGTCAGGCTGTCGATCGCGCAGGCCTTCACGCTGCGGGCATGGACATCCAGTCCCAGACTTGTACGCTCGGTGAACACCGGGGCCTCCTATGCATGTCGGCACCCCGACCCCGACCGGTCGGGGTGATCCACGTACTCTGCATAAGCGGGGCCCCGGCCACAAGACCCAGACGCCGCCTACACCCATAGCGTCTGAGCACTGCCCTTTATTTCGATTTCCGAAGCGTTAGGCTGGGGGCGGACCTCCACGGGGACGCACCCGCGCACGGGGTCCAGCGGCCGCTCCTGCGGCCGGTCCGCCGATCCCGAGAGGACCGCCATGACGTCGCCGGCTCCCGTCACCTCCCGCCCCGCTCCCTGGGCGGGACGCGGCCGGCCTCCTCGCCCGCGCCGGGGGGCCGGACTGCTGCGGGTGCTGCTGCCGGCTCTGCTCATCGTGGCGTGGCTGGGTGTCGCCGGCGTCGGCGGCCCCTACTTCGGCAAGATCTCCGAGGTCTCGACCAACGACCGGTCCAGTTTCCTGCCGGAGTCCGCCGAGTCCACACGGGTCGCTCAGCTCCAGCAGGAGTTCCGCGACGCGGACGCCGTCCCGGCGATCGTGCTGCTGGTGCGGGAGGGCGGCCTGGCGGCCGGGGACCGGGAATGGGCCCAGGAGACGGCCTCCGCCGTCCAGGACTCCGGCCTCTCCGAGGGTGCGACGTCGCCGCCCATTCCCGCCCGGGACGGCGAGGCACTCCAGGTCGTGGTTCCGCTGCCGGACGGCGAGGTCGTCGACGACGTCGAGGCGCTGACCGGGAGGTTCGCCCAGGACCGGCCCGAAGGGCTGCAGGTGTGGGTCACGGGACCGGCCGGATTCACGGCCGACCTCGTCGCGGGCTTCGAGGGCATCGACGGGCTCCTGCTCGGCACGGCCCTCGCCGTGGTCCTCGCGATCCTGCTCGTGGTCTACCGCTCGCCCGTGCTGCCCGTCCTCGTCCTGCTGACCTCCGTCCTGGCCCTGAGCGCCGCAGTCCTGGTCGTGTACCGGCTCGCCGCCGAGGGGCTGGTCAGCATCAGCGGGCAGGTCCAGGGCATCCTGTTCATCCTCGTCGTCGGGGCGGCCACGGACTACTCCCTGCTCTACACCGCCCGCTACCGGGACGCGCTGCTGCACCACCGGCGCCGCGCGGACGCCACGCGGGAGGCCCTCAGGGGCACGACGGAGCCGGTGCTCGCCTCGGGCGCCACGGTGATCGCCGGCCTGCTGTGCCTTCTGCTGTCCGACCTCGCGTCCAACAAGGCCCTGGGCCCGGTGGCCGCGGTGGGGATCGTGATGTCCGTCCTGGCCGCCCTGACATTCCTGCCGGCGGCCCTGCACCTCCTGGGCCGGGGCGCCTTCTGGCCCTTCAGTCCCCGGCACGACCCCTCGGGCGCCGAACGGGTGCGCGTGCGGGACCACGGCGCCGGCGACCGGCCGAGCGTCGAGGGCCGAGGTCTCTGGGCCTCCGTCGCGCGCTTCGTGGCACGGGCCCCCCGCACCGTCTGGGTCGCGACGACCGTCGTGCTGCTCGGCCTCGCCGGATTCAGCACGCAGTTCCAGGCCTCGGGCGTGGAGCAGAGCGAGCTGGTGCTGGGCGAGTCCCAGGCGCGGGACGGCCAGGAGGCCCTGGCCGAGCACTTCCCCGGGGGGTCGGGCAGTCCTGCGATCGTCATGGTCCCCACGGGGTCCTTCGACGACGCCGTCGCGGCCGCCGAGGCCACGGAGGGCACCGCCGACGTCGCGGTGGTGGCCGACGGCTCCCCGTCCGGCACCCTTCCGGTCGGCCAGGACGCCGCCCCGCCGTCCGGGCCCCCGGCGGAGGCCGGACCGCCCCGGGGAGACGGACCCTTCTCGGCGGCCGAGACCGTCGAGGCGCAGGGTCGCCTCCAGCTGCTGGTGACCCTGGCGGACGCGGCAGACTCCCCCGAGGCCGAGGCCACGGTGCGCGAGCTCCGGGACAGCCTGCGCGCGGTGGACGAGGAGATCCTCGTGGGCGGGGAGACCGCGACCACCCTGGACACGAACGCGACCTCGATCGCGGACCGGACGCTGATCATCCCCGTGGTCCTCGGCGTCATCACGCTCGTGCTCATGCTGCTGCTGCGCTCGGTCCTCGCGCCGGTGCTGCTCCTGCTGACCACCGTGGTCTCCTACTTCACGGCCCTCGGCGTCGCGGCACTGGTCTTCGAGCACGTGCTGGGGTTCCCGGGCGCGGACCCGTCCGTCCCGCTGTTCGGCTTCGTGTTCCTCGTGGCGCTGGGCATCGACTACAACATCTTCCTGATGTCCCGCGTCCGGGAGGAGTCCCTGACCCACGGCACGCGCGCCGGGATCCTGCGGGGACTGACGCTCACGGGCGGGGTGATCACCTCGGCGGGGATCGTGCTCGCCGCGACGTTCGCCGCCCTGGCGGTCATCCCGATCATGTTCCTGGTGCAGCTGGCGTTCATCGTGGCGTTCGGGGTGCTGCTGGACGCACTGATCGTGCGCTCCCTGCTGGTGCCGGCCCTGACCTACGACCTCGGCCGGGTGATCTGGTGGCCGCGCCGGGCGGGCACCTGACAGGACGCACCGTTCAGGCCGCGTGGTGCCCGGGGTGCCGGGAGACGATCGGCACCCGAGCGGTGTCGAGTGCGGGCTCCTCGACCGCGGGCTCCTCGGCCGGGGCCTCCGACGCACCGTCCTCCGCCCATCCGGCGCCCTCCTGCTCCCAGCCGAAGCCCCACGCGAGTGCGGGCACGAGCCGATTGGCGAGCCCGCAGCCGATCGCGACCCCCGCCCAGGCGACGGGGAGAGCGGCGAGGACGTCGAGGGGATAGTGCGCGCCGAGGTAGACCTGGGAGAGCCCGACGAGGGCGACCACGGCCAGTCCCGCGGCGAGAACCGCGGGACCGCGGCCCGGCCGGCGTGCGGCCAGGGCCAGAGCGGTCGCGACGGCCAGTGCGGCGCCCACGTGTCCGGAGGGGAAGGACGTCGTCCCCGCCACGACCACCTGGGGCTCCAGCAGTGCGGACGGACCCGGCTGTGGCCGGCCCACGGCCATGGCCACGAACGAGACGGCGGCCCAGCCCGACAGGGCGGTCACCGCGAAGCCGGCGGCGTCCCAGGCGCGCCGCCGTGCGAGCCACGCCGTCACCGCCGCGACGACCACGAGCACGCCCGGCCCGGAGGAGGCGTGGTGGAGGGCGAGCGCCGGGACGTCCAGCGCGCCCGAGCGGACGGCGTCGAGCCGTTGCAGGACCACTGACTCCTGGGCCCCGACCCCGGGGGAGTACACCAAGAGGCGTCCGATCGTCGCCGTGACGAGAACGACGATGAACGGGACGACCACCCACTGGTGAAGCTGGGGCAGGGACCAGGTGGAGCGGGCCGGCCGGGGGGAAGAATGCTGCGCCGGGAGTGCCATGGAGCCCACCATGGCACACGCCACGTTCGCGAACGGCTCCCGTGCGCGTGTGGCGGTGATCTTGGCGAAGAATTCGGGGCTCCGGCCCAGTGAATTACAAAACATGAAGTTTGCGGCCTCTCTCCTCCACGCCGCCTGCCGACAGGGCACTCCCGTCCCGTCTCGACGGATGTGCCGCGAGATCAACCTGACAAGGACGAGGAGAGTAGCTTCACCTCGTTTCACGTGGAACGCACTCCTGCTGACGACGCTCGACAACCTCACGGGGGTGCTTCACTCCGCCGGCGAGGTCGGGGGAACAGCGGCGATCCGTCTCGCACCTGTCCCTCGGACCGGGGACAGTGACCCTCGCCCGTCCGGCCGTTAGACTGAACCGCCCAGCCGGACCCGAGTCGACCCAGCGCCGAGGAGCACCCGTGTTCAAGAAGGATCCGCCTCCCAGCACCCGCCCCGTCGCCACCGGGACGGAGGCCGCGCGGCACGTGGCGGAGGGCGGGGTCGCCATCTACTGGCGTCCGGGGTGTCCCTTCTGCACCATGCTCGAACAGGGACTGGGCGAGGAGGCCTCCGGCGCCGTCTGGACGAACATCTGGGAGGACCCGGAGGCCCAGGCCTTCGTCGAGTCCCTCAACGACGGCAACGCCACCGTGCCCACCGTGGTGGCCCGCGGCGAGCACTTCGTCGCCGCGTCCACCCAGCAGGTGGCGGCTGCCAGGGAGCTGATCGCGGGCGCCGCGCGCAAGCCGTGATCCGCCGACGCCGGCCGCTCCGCGACCGCCGGGAGCACATCATTGACGGCACACCGCTTGTCTTCGACCTGTGAAGACTGCGTAGAATCAGATGCCCCACAACCTTCACCGGCGAAAGAGGACGGCGATGTCCCACCCGGCCGGAGCGGGGCGGAAGCCCGGCTCCCAGACCTCCTTGCGGAATGCGAACCAGCGCCGCGTCCTCGACACCGTGCGGCGCAGCGGCCGGCTCACCCAGGCGCAGATCGCCCGGCGCACCTCCCTGGCGCCCTCCACGGTCTCCAACATCGTGCACGAGCTCATGGACGCCGGGCTGCTGGTCATGGCGGCGGACCACGCCGGTCGCCGGGGGCAGCTCGTCGGCTTCAGCGGGTCCGCCGGCCACGTCGTCGGGGTGGACTTCGGCCACCGCCACGTCACGGTGGCGGTGGCCGACCTCAACCAGCAGGTCGTCGGACAGCGCCGGCACGAGCTGCCCTCCGGCCACCGCTTCGGCGACGACCTGGAACTGGTGCGCCGGGTCCTGGACCGGCTCCTCGAGGAGATCGGCACGCCGGGCTCGACGCTGCTCGCCGCGGGGCTGACCCTGCCGGCCCCCGTGGACCTCGGCGGTCGTCTGATCAGCACGAGCGCGATCCTGCCCGGCTGGGGCGGGATCGACCTGCGCGAGGAGGCCGGCCGCCGGCTCGGCGTGCCCGTCGTCGTCGAGAACGACGCGAACGCGGGCGCCCTGGGCGAGCACACCCGGGGAGCCGGGCGCGGGACCCGGAACATGGCGTACGTGAAGATCGGTCACGGCGTGGGCTCGGGTCTGGTTCTCAACGGGTCGCTCTTCCGCGGCGCCACGGGATCCGCCGGCGAGATCGGGCACTCCACCGTCGACGAACGCGGCAAGGTGTGCCGCTGCGGCAGCCGCGGCTGCCTGGAGACCTTCGTCTCCTCGGGGGAGATCACCCGGCTGCTGGCCGACACGCACGGCTCCGACCTGACCGTCCCGGAGCTCGTGGACGCGGCCCTGGACGGGGACGTGGGCTGCGCCCGGGTCGTCGGGGACACCGGGCGGATGCTCGGCACCGCCGTGGCCACCCTGTGCAACATCGTCAATCCGGAGCTCGTCGTCATCGGCGGGGAGATCTCCCGGGCGGGCGAGATGCTGCTCGGCCCGCTGCGGGAGATCGTCGCCCGGCACGGCGTGCGCGGCAGCGTCCGCGACCTGCGCATCGAGGCCGCCGAACTCGGCCTCCGGGCGCACGTGGTCGGAGCGGTGATCCTGGCGCTCGAGCACGTCGAGCTGCCCCTGGGCACCGGCGGGTGAGTCCTCGCAATTTCTTCGTTCGACTAATGGACATTGCCTGGGGGGCGTCCTAGTGTGGAGCGCACCACAGTCACCCCGGTCCGGGGCCGTGGGTCGTCCGCGGTCGTGACCTCGGCCTCGTCCGTCCGCGCGCCGCAACTCCTCCGGATCGTTCCGGCCCCGATCGTCCCGCCCAGGATGTCCTCGCCGAGGATTTCCTCCACCAGAATTTCTTCCCCCAGGAAGGGAGCTGTCCGATGAGCCAGGACGCCTCGACCCCCAAGCTCGCGGAGAACCCGAACACCTCGGCCGTCATCCGCATCAGCATCATCGCCGCCTTCGGCGGCTTTCTCTTCGGCTACGACTCCGCCGTCATCAACGGGGCGGTCTCCGCCATCCAGGAGGAGTTCGGCGTCAGCCCCGCGCCGCTCGGCTTCGCCGTGGCCTCCGCCCTGCTCGGAGCCGCCGCCGGTGCGTTCTTCGGGGGACGGATCGCCGACCTCCTGGGCCGGGTCCCGGTCATGAAGATCGCCGCCGTTCTCTTCCTGGTGAGCGCCATCGGCTGTGGTGTCGTCGACAGCTTCGGCTGGCTCATCTTCTGGCGCGTCGTCGGCGGTGTGGGAGTGGGCGTGGCCTCGATCATCGCCCCGGCCTACATCGCCGAGGTGGCCCCCGCGTCCATCCGGGGCCGGCTGGGCTCGCTGCAGCAGATGGGCATCGTGCTCGGCATCTTCATCTCGCTCGCCGTCGACGCCTGGCTCGCATCGATGGCCGGGGGCTCCACGCAGGAGCTGTGGCTCGGCCTCGAGGCCTGGCGGTGGATGTTCATGGCCGAGGCCGTCCCGGCCGTGGCCTACCTCGTCGGTGCTTTCACGATCCCCGAGTCCCCGCGCTACCTGGTGGAGGACGGGCGCCCCGACGAGGCCCGTGCCGTGCTCGCGAACCTGCAGGGATCCGCGTCGGCGGACGAGCGCGTGCGCCTCATCCAGGAGTCGCTCGTGCGGGAGCACAAGCCGCGCCTGAGCGACCTCAAGGGGCGTGCCGCCGGCCTGAAGCCCATCGTGTGGGTCGGCATCGGCCTCGCCGCGCTCCAGCAGTTCGTGGGCATCAACGTGATCTTCTACTACTCGAACGTGCTGTGGCAGTCCGTGGGCTTCACCGAGGCCGACTCGTTCACGATCACCGTGATCACGTCCATCACCAACGTCGCGGTGACCATCGTCGCCATCGCGCTGGTCGAGAAGGTGGGCCGTCGCCGCCTGCTCCTCATCGGCTCCGGCGGCATGGCGCTCATGCTCGGCACCCTCTCCGTCCTCTTCGCCACCGCGGACGTCGTGAACGGCCAACCGGATCTCGGCCCGACCGCGGGTCCGATCGCGCTGGTCGCGGCCAACCTGTTCGTCGTCTTCTTCGGCGTCTCGTGGGGCCCCATGATGTGGGTGCTCCTGGGCGAGATGTTCCCGAACCAGATCCGCGGGGCCGCCCTCGCCGTGGCCGGCTTCGTGCAGTGGATCGCCAACTGGATCGTCACGGTGACGTTCCCGTCCCTGGCGGCCTTCTCCCTGGGTGTCGCGTACGGGCTCTACGCGTTCTTCGCGCTGGTCTCGCTGATCTTCACGATCAAGATGGTCCGCGAGACCACCGGCATCGAACTCGAGGACATGCTCGACTGACCGTCTGCCCGACGTCGTCCGAGCTCGACGGCGGCCCCTGTCCCCACGCCGGGAGAGGGGCCGCCGTCGTCGTGCGGGGCGGGCACGCCGGGCACCGCCTCACGGCACCTCGCCCCGCCCGTGGGCCCTTCTTTACCGTTACGTGACCCCCAGGACACAGACTGGAGCGTTCTTCGGGTATTTTCGGGAGAACTGCATGCACCGGCCGGCCGCGCCCATCGTGGCCCGCACGGTGCCCGCGCACCACCCAGACCTCCATTTTCGACGGCGAAAAGGACCCACGTTGACCCAGACCACTGCGGTACCCGCAACAAGCACTCAGACTCCAGGCCGCAAGTCGGCGGGGCACGTGATCGTGGACACGCTCGTGGCGCACGGGGTGCAGCGCACCTACGTGGTGCCCGGGGAGTCCTATCTCGACGTGCTCGACGGCCTGCACCACTCCCCGATCGAGACCGTGGTCTGCCGGCACGAGGGCGGTGCGGCGTACATGGCCGAGGCCGACGGGAAGATGACCTCCACACCCGGGGTGGCCATGGTGACCCGCGGGCCCGGTGCGGCCAACGCCCACGTGGGCCTGCACACCTCCTGGCAGGACTCGACCCCGATGGTGCTGTTCGTGGGCCTGATCCCCTTCGAGCACCGCGACCGCGAGGCGTTCCAGGAGTTCGACCCGCACGCCTGGTTCGACTCCGGGGCCAAGCGCGTGATGGTCCTGGACCACGCCGAGCGGGCCAGCGAGATCGTGGCCGAGGCGATGTTCGCCGCCAACTCCGGCCGGCCCGGTCCCGTGGTGGTCGGGCTTCCCGAGGACATCATCCAGCGGGAGATCGACGCGACCCTGCACCCGCCGATCCCGGTGGCCACCGGGGGGATGACGGTCAAGGACTGGAAGGCCCTGCGCGACGCGCTCTCGGGGGCGGAGAAGCCGCTGTTCGTCACCGGCGGCAACGACTGGACCGACGCCGGGGCGGCGGGGCTGACGGCCTGGCTGGAGGAGCACCACCTGCCGGCCGCGGCCGAGTGGCGCACCGAGGGCACCGTGCCCTTCGACTCCGGCTCCTACGTGGGTCCCATCGGCTACGGCCGCCCGCAGGCGACCTTCCAGATGCTCGAGGAGACCGACCTGCTCGTGTTCGTGGGCACCGTGCCCGGGGACGTGATCACCAACGGCTTCCTGGTCCGTCAGGACTGGAAGAAGAAGAACTTCCTGGTCACCATCGACCCGTCCCTGCGCGGGCGCTCCGGGCCGGTGTCCTACCAGATCGTCTCCAAGCCCGACACCTTCGTGCGCGACCTGGTGCGCATCGACCTGCCCGCCAAGCCCCAGTGGAAGGAGTGGACCGCCCGGCTGCGGGCGCAGCAGGTGGAGTTCTCCACCCCCGCCGCCACGACCCCCACCGGCGGACCGGCCCGGATGGACACCCTGATGGCCCACCTCGTCGCCGGACTGCCCGCCGACGCCATGGTCACCTTCGGCGCCGGGGAGCACACCAACTGGGCCCACCGCTACTTCCCCACCCGCGGCTACGCCTCGATGATCTCCGCCCGCAACGGCTCCATGGGCTACTCCGTGCCCTCCGCGGTCGCGGCCTCCCTGCGCTACCCGGGCCGGCGGATCGTGACCATCGCCGGGGACGGGGAGTTCCTGATGAACGGCCAGGAGCTGGCCACCGCGACCCAGTACGGGGCGACCCCGCTGGTGATCGTGATGGACAACCAGGAGTACGGCACCATCCGCACCCACCAGGAGCGCGACTACCCCGACCGGGTCTCGGGCACCCAGCTGGTCAACCCCGACTTCGCCCTCATGGCCCAGGCCTTCGGCGGGTACGGAGTGCGCGTGGAGACCGACGCCGAGATCCCCGGCGCACTGGAGTCCGCGCTCAAGGCGATCGACGAGGACGGCAGGTTCGCCCTCATCCACCTCATCGTGGAGCAGCGCGTCAAGGCCTACTGACGCACCCCGCCCGGGGGAGCCCCGGCCTCCTCCGGGGCTCCCCCGACCGCGAGGGCACAGCCGCTGCCTCCCGCCGCCGGGACACGGCGGCAGCTGTGACCTCGGGCGTCCGCGCGCGTCCCTGGGCCCCCGTGCGTCCGCGGCGGCGGCTGCGCACCCGGGCGGCAGAGGCTTCGCCCTGGGCGTCCGCGGAAAACGCTGTGGTCGGGCGCATGCCGCGGTGCACACTGGGTCGGTGCAGACCTTTCTCCCCCACCCGGACTTCGCCCGCTCGGCGCGTGCCCTGGACCGCCGGCGGCTCGGCAAGCAGCGCGTGGAGACGCTCCAGGTGCTGCGCGCCGCCACGGTCCCCGGCTACGGGTGGTACCGTCACCCCGCCACCGCGATGTGGGAGCACCACGTGCCCGCGCTCGTGGCCTACGGCCGGGCGATGGTGGACGAGTGGACGGCCCGCGGCGGGGCCGACAGCACCGGGTGGCAGATCCGCGAGTTCGCCCCCGGGGCCTGGGACCGCCGGCCCGGCGACGTCGTGGCCGATGCCCCCGCGTGGCTGGGCGACCCCGCGCTGCACCGCTCGCACCGGTCCAACCTCCTGCGCAAGGACGAGGACCACTACCGCGCGCTCTTCCCGGACGACCCCGCGGACCTGGACTACGTCTGGCCCGTGCCCGCGGAAGGCCGCACGCCGCCGTCCGAGCCCCCGCCCGGGGCCCGGGCGTGGGTGCTGGGGTCCGGGGCGCACACGCGGCACGGGAACGCCGTCCTCGTCCCGTTCGGGCCGCCGGCGGGCGTCCGGGAGACCCGCTGGGCCCAGGCGCTGGAGCGCGTGGAACAGGAGCTGCGGGGCGGGGAGACCCTTCTGCTGCTGGACGGTCCACCCGGTCCGGAGCAGGTGGTCCGGCGGACGGTCCTGACCGAGCGGGTCCACCACGCCGTGGCCGGGTTCTCCCTGGAGCTCGAGCCGCTCGGGGACCTCGCGCGCCGGGAGCTCCCGGTCCCCGCGCGGCTGCAGTGCCCACGCCCGGTGTTCGCCGTCCCGCTGCAGGAGATCCCCGCGGCATGAGCCCGCGCGGCCGGCACGGGGTGTGGCGCCGGTGACCGGTCATTCCGCGTCACGCGCCACCGGCCGGGCGATGCGTCGGTAGCATGTCACGCAAGGTGCGCGCTCCTCGCGTCCACCACGAGGAGGTGTACGCATGCGAGGCTCCCACGTCCCCGCCACGGGAACCGTCACGGTCACCGACTGGCCGGACCCGCGGGCTCGTGAACCCGGTCAGCTCGTGGTGCGGATGCTGCACGCGTCCATCTGCGGCTCCGACCTCCACGCGGCCTTCCACGGGCTGCTGCACCCCGGGGGCCCGCGGCGGCCGGGCTATCCCGGCCACGAGGGCGTGGGGGTGGTCGTCGAGTCCCGCTCGCGGCGCTGCCCCGAGGGCACGCTCGTCCTCACGGTGCCGCAGGGCGAGATGGGCGGGTGTTTCGCGGAGCTGCAGCTGCTGGACGACCTGCACGTCGTGGAGCTGCCCGCCGGCACCGACCCCGCGGACTCCCGTCAGCTGCGGCGGCTCATGATGGCGCAGCAGTACGGCACCTGCCTCTACGCCATGCGCCAGTTCTGGCCCGTGGAGCGGCCGGCCCGCCGCGCGCACACCTGCGTGGTGATGGGCACCGGCTCCGCGGGCCTCTTCTTCGTGGAGGAGGCACTGCGCCTCGGTTTCCGGCACGTGGTCGCCTCCGATCTGGACGCCCGTCGGCTCGACGTCGCCCGGCGGCTGGGTGCCGTCCCCGTGCACGTGCCGCGGCAGGAGCTCGCCGAGGTCGTGGCCGAGGTCAGCGAGGGCCGCGGGGCGGACCTGGTGGTCGAGGCCGTGGGCCACGACGTCCTGCGCGACCAGGCGGTGGAGCTTGCCGCTCCGCGCGGCATCGTGGGCTTCTTCGGCCTGCCGGAGCGTCACGGCGCCACCGAGATCCCGCTGTGGACGGCCTTCCGGAAGAACCTGCGGCTGCAGTGCTCCGTGTCCGCGCAGTCGGAGCCCGGCCTCACGTCCTTCCGCGAGGCGCTGCGCCGGATCTCCGAGGGGGAGATCGACGTGGACCACTGCCTCGGCCCCGAGTATCCGCTCGAACGTGTCGCCGAGGCGATGCGGGACGCCGAGGAGCGGCGCGGCGGGCACGTCAAGCTCACCATCACTCCCTGACCGGTCCCCCGAACCGGTCCCCCGGACGAGGAGCTCCCGTGACCACTCGCCCGCCCGCCGCCGGTCCGCCGGCCGCGGGCCCGCCGGCCGGCGAACCGGCGGTCGGCGAACCGGCGGTCGACGACCCACCGGCCGACGGATCCGGCCCGGTGCCCGTCCCCCCGGGGAGCACCTCTCCGGCGCTTCCGGCGGTCGTCGCCACGACGGGCAGGTCTCTCGCGGAGCAGGTGATGGTGGCCGTGCGCCGGGCCGCGCGGGCCGGCGAGATGGAGCCCGGGAGGCTCTACTCGGTCCAGCAGCTGGCCTCCGTCCTGCAGGTCTCCCGGAGCCCGGTCCGGGAGGGCCTCCTGCGCCTCGGCGAGGCGGGACTGGTCCGCTTCCACCGCAACCGGGGCTTCGAGATCGTCCGGCCCGGACCGTGCGAGGTCGCGGAGATCCTCGTGGTGCGCACCGCCCTGGAGGTGCCCGCCGCCCGGCGCGTGGCCCGTCTGGCCGGAGCCCACGACCTGGAGGGGCTGCGGCGGCAGGGCCACGCCGTGGCGTGTGCGGTGCGCGCGGGCGACGCGGACGCGGCCGTCGAGGCGGACCAGCGCCTCCACCGGCTGCTGATGCGCGCCGCGGGCAACCAGCAGGCGGCCCGGCTCGTGGAGCAGCTGTGGACGGCGACGTCCATCCTGGGCGCCGTTGCCGGCCCCGCCGCTCCACCGGCCGCCGCGCCCACCGCGGAGCCCGATGCGGCCGCCGCGGAGCGCGACGGCCTCGCCGCCGAGCACGACGCTCTCGTCGCGGCCCTCGTGGCCCGGGACGAGGAGGCCGCGGCGCTGGCGGTGCGCGCGCACCTGGCCGCGACGGCGTGCCGGCTCGTCGCCCGGGCCCTGCGCGGCGAGGGCCTGGTCGGGACGCGGGCGGAGCAGAGGGCCGAGGAGCTCTGGAACACCGCTGTCCGGGGCTGGTGAGCGGCTGTCAGACGCCGGCGGCCCCGCCCTCCCGCGGCAGCCGGACCAGGAGTCGGCACCGGCCCTCCGGGTCCTCGGTGGCCCGGATCGTGCCGCCGTGGGCCGAGACGATCTCCCGGCTGATCGCCAGACCGAGACCGGAGCCGCCCGTGTCCCGGGTCCGGGAGTCGTCGAGCCGCACGAAGCGCTCGAAGACCCGTTCCCGATCCTGCGGGGGGATGCCCGGGCCGTCGTCGTCCACCGTGATCACGGCCTCCGTACCCTCCGCGCGCACGGCCACGGCGATCCAGGAGACCGCGTGCCGCTCGGCGTTGGAGAGCAGGTTGCGCACCACCTGCTGCAGCCGGCTCGCGTCCCCCCGGATCCGGACCGGGTCCACGTGGACGCGCAGCTCGTGCGCCGACGCCGGGCGCAGCCGCGCGACCTCCTCACGGACGACCTCGTCGAGGTCCGTGTCGGCCGTGCGCAGCCGCAGTCCGGCGTCGTCGATCTTCGCCAGGGTCAGCAGGTCTTCCACGAGCCGGCCCATGCGCCGTGCCTGCGACCGCAGCACCGGTGCCACCTCGGGCCACACGGCCCCGGACGCGTCCGAGGCGGCGACGTCGATGGTGGTCGTCAGGGTCGTGAGCGGGCTGCGCAGCTCGTGGGAGGCGTCCGCGACGAACCTCCGCTGCGCGCGGTCCGCGGCCTGGAGCCGGTCGAGCATCCCGTTCATCGTGGTGGCGAGCGTCGCGATCTCGTCCCGGCTCGGCGGCACGTCGACCCGTTCGTCCAGGCGGACGGTGCCGATGCCCCGGACCTGCTCGGTGATCCGCCGGACGGGTGCCAGGGACCGGCCCACGAGGAACCACATGAGCGCCCCGCCCAGCACGGCCAGCGCCGGCCCGCCCACGAGCAGGAACAGCACCACGGTCTGCAGCGCGCCCTGCTGCAGCGACATGGGCACGGCCACCGTGAGGGTCAGGGGCACCCCGTCGATGTACATGCCGTGAGCGACATACACGAAGTCGTCGGTCCGCGGGCTCGGCCCGCCGTCGGCCCGCACCGAGTCGAAGGACTCCCCCGGCGCCAGCACGGGCACGGAGAGGTCGGACTCGATCGCGGCCGCGGGGGAGGCCGCCACGACCCGCCCCTCCGTGTCCTGCAGCTGCACGATCACCCCCGGCCGGCCGAGCCGCAGCATCAGCTCGCCCAGCCCGTGCGGGGTGCGGACAGCGGTCTCCCCCGGGTTCCCGGAGGCCGTGCGCGGGTCCCACCCGACTCCGAGCTCCCGCAGGATCTCGGTCTGCCGGGCCACGGCCTGGTCGTGGGCCGAGCCCACCACGGTGCGGCCCAGGACCTCGAGCAGCACGACACCGGCCACCGCCACCACCAGCAGGATGAGCAGGACCGCCGCGCCCGTGCTCCGCCCCCGGACGCCCCACCGCCGGGGCAGGGCGGGACGACGGGACGTCACGGGCCGGCGGCGTCGGGCACCAGCCGGTAGCCCATGCCGCGCACGGTCTGGAGGGTCGTGAGACCGAAGGGGACGTCGATCTTCCTGCGCAGATAGCCCACGTAGACCTCCACGATGTTCTCCGAGCCCTCGAAGGCCGCGTCCCAGGCGTTGTCCATGATCTCGGCCTTGGAGACCACCTTCTCCTTGTTCTGCAGCAGGAACTGGAGGATCACGTACTCCTTGGCCGTGAGCTCCAGCGGCTGCCCCCGGCGGGTCACCGTCCGCCGGACGGGGTCGAGCTCGAGGGAGCCCGCGGTGAGCACGACGGGGCGCTCCGGAGCGCCCCGCCGGATCAGCGCGCGCAACCGCGCCACCAGCACGGGGAAGCTGAACGGCTTGGTGAGGTAGTCGTCGGCGCCCAGGTCGAAGGCGTCCGTCTGGTCGTACTCCCCGTCCTTGGCGGTGAGCATCATGACGGGCACCCAGTTCTCCTCGGCGCGCATCTCCTCGAGAACGGCGTAGCCGTTGCGGCCGGGGAGCATGAGGTCCAGGACGACGACGTCGTAGGGGTTCTCCCGGGCCAGCCAGCCGCCGGTGATGCCGTCGTGGGCGACGTCCACCACGAAGCCCTCGTTCGTGAGACCGCGGCGCAGCGTCTCGGCGAGATCCGTCTCGTCCTCCACCAGCAGTATCCGCATCCGTCCTCCAGTCCCGGTCCGTGTCCGCGGGGGCGCCCTGCCCCGCTCCAGTCTCGCCCACCCGAGCCGATCCCGGGACGAGGCAGGGGCCGCACCGCCGTCCTCGTTCTCCCCAGGTGGTGCACAAAGTTGTCCACAGGTGTGGAGAAGTGTGTGCACACCGGCGGTCTCCACAGCGTTATTAACAGCTGTGGAGACCGCCGTGGCGCCCTCCACGGCCGAGACCACAGCCGTGGAATTCCACCGGTGGGATTTGTCGACAGGTGGGGACAAGTCCTGTGGACAATCCCGCCCGGCACGCACCGCCGCTGTGGACGGCCGTGTTCACCGCCGCCCCGGACCCCGCTGTCCGGGGTCCCGCCGGTCTCGGCGGACGGCGGTGAAGGCCAGGGCCACGAGTGCCCCGGTGGCGAGCCCGCCCAGGTGGGCCTGCCACGCGATGCCCGGGACCACGAAGCCGAACACCACGTTCACGCCGATCAGCACGGCGATGGGGGTGATCGACTGGCCCAGGTGCCGCTGCAGCACGAACAGCGCGCCGAAGAGTCCGAAGATGCCGCCCGAGGCGCCCACGACGAGGGACATGGGATGTGCGAGCAGCAGCACCCCCAGGGAGCCGCCGAGGACCGACAGGAGGAACAGGGTGAGGAACCGCCCACGGCCCAGGGCGGGTTCGAGCATCCGGCCGAAGAGGTACAGCATGTACATGTTCAGCAGCAGGTGCAGCGGGTTGGCCATCGAGTGCAGAAATCCGCTCGTGAGCATCCGCCACGGCTCCGGTGCGGTGAGCGCGGGGGCATAGGCGAACATCCTGGTCAGGCTGAGCCCCGCGGCCTGCCCGAGCCACTGGAGGACATAGACCGCCGCGTTGACCCCGATCAGGCCCCAGGTCACCAGCATCGGGGAGCCCGCGGACGCCCGGCCGCCGAGGCTCGTGCGCACGGCCGGGCGCGTGCGCGCGGCCTCCCGCACGCAGTCCACGCAGTGGACGCCCACGGCGGCGGGACGCTGGCACTCCGGGCAGGCCGGACGCCCGCAACGCTGGCACCGGACGTAGCTGGGCCGGTCGGGGTGGCGCGGGCACACGGGCACCTCTCCCCCGGTGGACTCGCCGTACTGCGGTCGTTGGCCGCTCACTGGAACTCCTTCCGGACCGGCCCGGGGGCCGGGG
>NZ_JBISWL010000111.1:0-35922 GCF_044462265.1 Kocuria rhizosphaerae | reverse complement strand
GGCGTCCTCGGGCCGGCGCAGCGGCCAGGCTCCGTCCACCGCCGCGTCCGGGCGCGTGCGCCGGAAGTACTCCTGCAGGCTCGCCGCCTGCCCGGCCGCCCAGCCCACCTGCTGGGCGTGCAGCTCCGCCGCCGGGCGGGCCAACTCGGGGAAGCGCCGCGCCATGAGGACGGCCAGCCGCTCCGTCGCCATCGAGTCGGCCGCGGAGGTGTGCGCGGCGGTCAGCTCCACCCCGTACTCCTCGCACAGTGCCCCCAGCGTCCGCTTGCCGCGCCGGTACCGGTGCACCTGCTTGTTGAGCACGTAGGGGTCGAGCACCGGGAAGGGCGTGGGGACCTCGACCCCGTGCCGCAGGCCCTCGTGGGCGAGGACCGTGAAGTCGTAGGAGGCGTTGAACACCAGAACGGGGGTCCCCGCGGCGAACAGCCGCCCGAGCACGGCGGCGATCTCCGCGACCACCTCGGACGCGGGACGCCCGTCGGCGCGGGCCCGCTCGGTGGTCACGCCGTGCACGGCGGCGGCCGCCTCGGGGATCTCGACCCCGGGGTCGGCGAGCCACTCCCACTCGTCGGTGACCGTGCCGGCGGCGTCGGTGCGGACCACGGAGGCCGTCACGATCCGGGCCGTGTGGGGATCCCGGCCCGTGGTCTCGAGGTCGAACGCCGCACGCGGGGCGTCCGTCCAGGAAGCCGCCCCCGGGTCCCCCTCGGGGCCGAAGAGGGCGCCCTGCCGCGCGGGCGGGTCCGCGGCCGGAGGACCGGCGGACCGGGCGCGCAGGGGAGCGGCGTCGAACAGGGGCAGCTGGTCGGTGGGACCCGATGGCGAGGACATGGCCCCACCGTACCGGCCACCACCGACCCGCCAAGAGCGCCGGGTCCTGCGTGCACGGGGCCCCGAGGCGCTACGGCGTCGGAGCGCCGTGATGGGATGGGACCCATGCGGCCGACCCAGGAGACCATCCCCGCCGCCCCGCACGGGGCGGGACACGTGCGCTGGACCCTCGTGCCCCCGCGGGCCGGGGCACCGGCACAGGGCCCGTGGCGGCCGACGCCCGAGCAGGCCGACGTCGCCGGCCTGCCGGCCGGCTGCGGCCCGCGGCTCGTGCTGGGCGGGCCGGGGACCGGGCGGACCCGGGTGCTCGTGGAGCTGGCCGCCCGCCGGATCGCCGGGGGCCTCGACCCGGACCGGCTGCTCGTGCTGACCCCGTCACGGATCTCCGCGGCCCGGGTGCGCGACGACCTCACCGGCGCGGTCTGCGCGACCATGAGCTCGCCGCCCGTGCGCGCCTGGCAGTCCTACGCCTTCGACCTGCTGCGCCGGGCCCGGAACGAGGAGCTGCTCCCGGGCGTGGCACAGAGCCCGAAGCTGCTGTCCGGGCCCGAGCAGGACGTCCTGATCGGGGAGCTCATGGCCGGGCACGCGCAGGGGGAGGGAGCTCCGGTCGTGTGGCCCGCCGACCTGCGGGAGGCCCTGGGCACGCGCGGGTTCCGGCAGGAGGTCCGCGAGCTGTTCGACCGGATGTCCGAGTACGACCTCGCGCCGCAGGAGCTCCGCGACCTCGCCCGGCGGCTGCGCCGGGACGACTGGGCCGCCGCGGCCGTGATGCGCGCCGAGTACCTGGCCGTGCGCCGGCTGCGGATGCCCGAGTCCTACGACCCCGCGGCGATCGTGAGCGAGGCCGCCCGGGTCCTCGAGGAGCACCCGGAGTTCCTGCGGGCCGAGCAGGAGCGACTGCAGCTCGTGCTCGCCGACGACCTCCAGGAGGCGACGCCGTCGATCCACCGTCTGCTCTCGGTGCTGTGCCGCGGCCGGGACGTGGTCGTGACCGCGTGCACGGACACCGTGGTCCAGGGGTTCCGCGGCGCCCGCCCGGACCTCCTGCGCACCCTGGAGGACCGCCTCGCCGAGCCGGGCCGGCCCCTCGAGCGCCACCTCCTGTCCACGAGCCGGCGCATGCCGCGGGCCGTCGCCGAGGCCTGGGTGCGGGTCGCCGAGCGCGTCCCCGCCGTCGCCGGGGCGCGTCACCCGCGCGGGGAGCGGACCGGCGAGCAGGACGCGGGCGACGTCACGGCCGTGGTGCTGCCGTCCGCGCTGCACGAGGCACGGTGGATCGCCCACCAGATCCTGGAACGTCACCTGGTGCACGGGGTCCCGCCGGCGGAGATGGCCGTGATCGTGCGCGACGGGCGGCGGCTGGAGGGGCTCGAGCGGCAGCTCTCCGCTCTGGGCGTGCCCGTGAGCACGTCCGCCGCCGAGACCCCGGTGCGGGACGAACCGGCCGTCCGCCCGCTGCTGGGCGCGCTCCGGATCGTGACCGGCGCCGGGGGGCACGGGAACCCGGGCGCGCTGAGCGCCCAGGCCGCCGTGGAGCTGCTCACCTCGCGGATCGGCACCGCGTCGCCGATGGACGTCCGGCGGCTGCGCCAGCGGCTGCGCGCCGACGAGCTCGCCGCCGGCGGGGGGCGCACGAGCGACGACCTGCTCGTGGAGGCTCTCGTGGCCCCCGGGGCCCTCGAGGCGGCCGGCGTCCGCTCCGTGCCCGCCCGGAGGATCTCTCGCATGCTCGCGGCGGGCGTGCGGGCGCTCGAGGATGAGGGGGCGACCGCGGAGACCGTGCTGTGGGCACTGTGGGCGGCGGCCGGAGTGGCGGAGCCCTGGCGGCGCAGGGCTCTCGAGGGCGGTCCGGCGGGCGAGCGGGCGGACCGGGACCTCGACGCCGTGGTGGGGCTGTTCGAGGCGGCCGAGCGGTACGTCGACCACCTGCCGGGGGCGAGCCCCGCCCAGTTCCTGGACTACATCGACAGCCAGGAGCTGCCCATGGACACCCTCGCGGCCCGCGCACCGACCGACGAGACGGTCGAGATCATGACGCCGGCCACCGCGGCGGGCCGGCAGTGGCCGGTGGTCTTCGTGGCCGGGGTCCAGGAGGGCGTGTGGCCCAACACGCGGTTGCGCGGGCAGCTGCTCGGCGCCGACCTGCTCACCGACGTCCTGGACCTCGGGGTCGAGCAGGCGCTGCGCGTCACCCCGGTCACCCGGATGCGCGAGGTCCGGACCGACGAGCTGCGCTCCTTCGCCGCGGCGGTCTCCCGCAGCAGCGGCACGCTCGTGGTGACGGCGGCCTCCGACGAGGACGAGCAGCCCTCGGAGTTCCTGGACCTCGTGGACCCCGAGGGGACCGCGGAGGGCGGCAGGCCGGTCGTCGAGGCTCCCCGGCCCCTGACGCTGCGCGCCCTCGTGGCCGAGCTGCGGCAGTGGGTCCAGCGCCACGACGACGACCCCGGGCGCGCCGAGGCCGCGGCGCGCCTGCTGCACGGCATCGCGCACTCGGCGCGCCCGGTGCCGGGAGCGCACCCGCGGACGTGGTGGGGGGCGGCCGGGCTCACGAGCACGGGCCCGGTGTTCGACGACGGGGTGCCCGTGCCCGTCTCCCCGTCCCGCATCGAGACCATCCACCGCTCGCCCCTGGACTGGTTCGTGGCCGCGTCCCGCGCCGAGGCGGCCACCGACCTCAGCCGCAGCCTCGGCTCGCTCGTGCACGCGATCGCCGAGGAGATGCCCGAGGCCTCCGGCGGCGAGCTCGTCGCCGAGCTGGAGCGGAGGTGGCACACGCTCGGGTTGCCGGACACCTGGGAGTCGGCGGCGCAGCTCGAGCGCGCCCGGCAGATGCTGCGCAAGTTCGCCCAGTACGTCGTCGACGCCCGCAGCCGGCACGGACGGCGGCTCGCCTCGGTCGAGGGCGCCTTCAACGTGCTGGTCCGGGGCAGGGCCCGCAGCGCGCTGCTGCGGGGCCGGGTGGACCGGCTCGAGGTCGACGAGCAGGGCCGCTACGTCGTCGTCGACCTGAAGACGGGCCGGAACCAGCCGCCCGGGGCGAAGATCGCCGAGCACCCCCAGCTGGCCGCCTACCAGGTGGCGCTCACGGCCGGGGCGGGCACGGCGATGGCCGGCGGGGACGACGACGTCACCCTGGAGCTGCCCGAGGGGACGGTGACGGAGCTCTCCGGCGGCGCCCTCCTCGTGCAGCTGGGGACCACGACGCGCTCCCCGTCCGTCCAGCAGCAGGAGCCCCTGGACCCGGGAGCGGAGTGGGCCCGCGAGCTCATCACGCGCGCCGCGGAGCTGGTGGCGGGGGACCGGTTCACGGCCCGGCACGACCGGTCCGAGGGCACCTTCGGGGGGCACGGGTGCAAGCTGCCCCAGATCTGCCCCCTGTGCGCCGAGGGCCGACAGGTGAGTGAGCCGTGAGCGCCGCCGCAGGCCCCCGGCCGACCCGTGACGACGAGGTGACGAGAGCGAGCATGACCGAGAACCCCCACCCCGGCCACCCGTACGGAGGCGTCGAACCCCGCTGGACCCCCGAGGACCTGGCGGAACGGCTCAACGCCCTGGAGACGGGCGGCGCGCGGGTGCCCACACCGGAGCAGTCCGCCGTGATCTCGGCGCCGCTCTCGCCGCGCCTCGTGGTGGCGGGCGCGGGGTCGGGCAAGACCGCCACCATGGTGGACCGCGTCGGGTGGCTCGTGGCCAACGGCGTGGTGGCCCCGGACCAGGTGCTCGGCGTGACCTTCACCCGCAAGGCCGCGGGGGAGCTCGGGGAGCGGATGCGCCTGCGGCTGAACCGGCTCCGGGCCCTCGACCTCGTGCCGGCGCCGGAGGGCGACGACGACGTCCCGCCGGCTCCCCAGGACCCGACCGTCAGCACCTACCACTCCTACGCGAACACCCTCGTGCGCACCTACGGGCTGCGGATCGGCATCGAGACGGACACCACGCTCCTCGGCCAGGCACAGACGTGGCAGCTGGCGGCGCAGACGGTCGAGTCCTGGACCGGGGACCTGCTGGAGAGCATGCCGGCGAAGTCGACCATGGTGAAGGCCGTCCTGGACCTGGCGTCGGCGTGCGCGGAGCACCTGGTCGACCCGTCCGCGGTCGAGCGGTTCGCCGCCGGCCTCCTGGGGCAGCTGGCCGACACGCCGCCGGGCCGGCGGAAGAAGAGCCTGGGCACGCACCTGAAGAAGGTGGAGGACAACCAGCGCACCGCCTGGATCCTCGCCGAGCTCGTGGCCGAGTTCTCCCGCCGCAAGGAGCAGGCCCAGGCCATGGACTTCGGCGACCTCCTCTCCGCCGCGGCCAGGCTCGCCGAGGAGGACCCCGTGGCCCGCGGCGCCGAGCGGGAGCGCCACCGCGTGGTGCTCCTGGACGAGTTCCAGGACACCTCGCACGCCCAGCTGCGGCTCTTCGCCGCCCTGTTCGGGCGGGGCCACTCCGTGATGGCCGTGGGCGACCCCCAGCAGTCGATCTACGGCTTCCGGGGAGCGTCCTCCGGGCAGCTGTTCGGCTTCTACGACTCCTTCCCCGTGGGCCCGGGCCAGGACGGGGAGCCCAGCTTCCTCACGACCGCCTGGCGCAACTCCACGCGGATCCTCGACGTCGCCAACGCCCTCGCGGCCCCGCTGCGCACCCTCCCGGCGTGGGCGCGGGGATCGTCGTCCGTGTCGGTCCCGCCCCTCGAGCCCCGCCCGGGCGCCGGTCCCGGCGAGGTGCGGGTCAGCCGCTACGCCACCGACGTCGAGGAGGCCGCCGCGCTCGCGGAGCAGGTGCGGGCACGGCGGGAGGTGCACCGCGGCGGGGACGAGTCGGACATGCCCACCATGGCCGTCCTGTGCCGCAAGCGGTCCCAGATCGAGCCCGTCCGCCGGGAGCTGGCCGCCCGCGGCATCCCCTACGAGGTCGTGGGCCTCGGCGGCCTGCTGAGCACGCCGGAGGTCGGCGACGTCGTCGCGACGCTGCGGGTCCTCGACGACCCGGGCCGCTCCGACGCTCTCGTCCGGCTCCTGGCGGGTGCCCGGTGGCGGATCGGCGCACGCGACCTCATGGCGCTCTCCGACTGGGCCGCCCACCTGGAGCGCCGCCGGACCGAGGCCGCGCGCGCGGGCCGGCCCGAGGACCTGGACAGCCCCGCCACCGCGGCGGAGGCCCAGGAGGACGCGCTCGTCGAGCCGGACCTCTCCGACCACGCGTCGCTGATCGAGGCCCTCGAGACCCTCCCCAGGCCCGGCTGGACCTCCGCACACGGGCGCGGCCTCTCGACGGCCGCCCGGGAGCGGATGAGCCGGCTGCGGGGCGAGCTGGAGCACCTGCGCTCCTACCTCTCGGACGACCTGCCGAGCCTGGTGCACGAGGTCGAGACCGTCATGGGCCTCGACGTCGAGGTCGCCGCCCACCCCGGCCGCTCCGCCCACCACGCCCGGCGCAACCTCGACGCCTTCCAGGAGGCCGCACGGACGTTCGTCTCGTCCTCGGCGACGGGTGACGTGTCCGCGTTCCTCGCCTGGCTCGACGTCACGCTCGCCGAGGAGAACGGCCTGGAGCCCGGACCCGGCCGGACCCGGCGGGACGCGGTGCAGCTGGTGACCGTTCACTCGTCCAAGGGCCTCGAGTGGGACCACGTGTACGTCCCGGGGCTCAACGCGAAGAACTTCCCCACGGACCGGCCCGCCCGGTGGACGCTGGACACGGGGACCCTGCCGTGGCCGCTGCGCGGCGACGCCCGGTTCCTGCCGCAGTGGTCGGTGGACACGACCGACCTCAAGGCCCTCGACGAGTCCCACCAGGAGTTCCTGGAGCTCGCCGCCCAGCACGCCCAGGACGAGGAGCGCCGCCTGGCATACGTGGCCGTCACCCGCGCCCGCGAGGTGCTCGAGCTCTCCTGCAGCGTCTTCCGGGGCACGTCGGTCAAGGGTCAGGACCCGTCCGCGTTCGTCGCCGAGCTCGAGCCCCTGACCGAGGGGCCCGCCCCCGTGGTCCGCCGCGGAGCGTGGGCGCAGGTCCCGGAGGGCGCCCGCAACCCGGCGGCCGCCACGGTGCTCAGCGCCCCGTGGCCCTACGACCCGCTGGAGGGGCCCGAGGTCACCGAGACGGTCACGGGAGGGGACGGCACGAGCGTGGTCCGGGTCGACCCGCCCCCGCACCGCGGCCGCCGGGCCCTCCTGGAGCGCGCGGGACGGGCCGTGCTCGAGCGGGGGTTCGGGGAGACCGCGCGGCTCGGCGACGAGGACCTGCTCGACGCCGCCGGGCGCGACGGGCGCCAGCCCGATCCGCGCCGGTGGTCCGAGGAGACGACGATCCTGCTGGCCCGCCACGAGGACGGGCGCGGCGA
Source organism: Kocuria rhizosphaerae (assembly GCF_044462265.1). Classification (NCBI taxonomy): domain Bacteria; kingdom Bacillati; phylum Actinomycetota; class Actinomycetes; order Micrococcales; family Micrococcaceae; genus Kocuria; species Kocuria rhizosphaerae. The sequence continues at coordinate 28,760 of NZ_JBISWL010000111.1, read as the reverse complement.
GCGGACGGTGCCCATGCCCTCGCACGTCTCGGCGTCGACGCTGGTGGCGCTCGCGCGCAACCCCCTCGAGGTGGTCTCCGGGCTGCGCCGGCCCATGCCCCGCCGCCCCGGCACGGCGGCCCGGCGGGGCACCACCTTCCACGCGTGGATCGAGCAGTACTACGGCAGCTCGGCGATCTTCGACGTCGGGGACCTTCCCGGAGCGGCCGACGAGTACGTGGACGAGGCCTACGACCTGCCGGACCTGGCCGCGACCTTCCGCTCCGGGCCCTGGGCCGACCGCCAGCCGCACGCCGTGGAGTTCCCCCTCGAGACCCCGATCGCGGGGATCACGGTGCGCGGGCGGGTCGACGCGGTGTTCCGCAACGGGGACGGCACGTGGGAGCTGGTGGACTGGAAGACCGGCCGCGCACCGGCGGGCCGGGAGCTCCGGGAGCGCTCCGCGCAGCTGGCCGTCTACCGGCTGGCGTGGTCCCGGTTGCAGGGCGTCCCCCTCGAGGACGTCACCGCCGCCTTCTACTACGTGGTCGAGAACCGGGTCGTGCGCCCGTTCGACCTCGCCGGTGCGGAGGAGCTGGAGGCCGTCGTCAGGCAGGCCTACGACGTGGTGCTGCGTCCCTAGCACGACAGTCGCGTTCAGAAGGTGTGGGCGCGGAACTCGCAGTGGTGGTCCCTGGCACCTTGTTGGTGTCTTTCGACGCCGGCATCAGCGTTTCAGGCGCAGAAGCAGTGCTCCATCTCCGGCGGGCAGGCCGGCGAGCCGCCGGCGAGGAGCCGGTGTCCGGCCTGGTCCCGCGGGAGGGCTATGAGAATCGGAAGGGAGAAGGTGTGCCGCAGCGCGGGATCTCTTCCACCATGGTCCGGACGGTGTGACCCGATCGAGGGCGCCGGCCGTCACGGCGAGCGGGCAGCCGCGGCCCCGATGTCAGAGCTGTCTGCTGCCCCTTGTGCCTGTCGGCGTCGAGGTCTACCTTCATCCCATGGCTCGGCGGATTCGCGGAGATGCGACAGCGGCGGCCGTCATCGTGGCGGGCTCGGCGGCGTTCCTGTCCGGGGCCTTCATGCCGGTCTCGCGGGTGTATGTGGAAGGAGATCCGCAGCGCAAGTCGGCCATTCTGCGGGCGGCCCCCAGGCAGTGGAGAACCCAGCAAGTGCTCTTGGCCGCAGGCACATCTGCGTTGCCCGTTGGGGTGGTGATGCTCGCCCAGCACTGGGATGCGGGAAGCGAACGGGGCAGCCGGGAGCCCTTGGCGGGGCAGCGGCTCGCCGACGGCGCCGCGCTGGCGTTGGTCGCGGGAGCTGGTCTGTTCCTGGGTCACCTGGAAGCGCGATACAGGGATCCGGAGGCCTTCGCGTCGGGGAGTGTGCCCATGTGGCCCTTCCGGGGGTACATGGGGCTGAGCCTTGCCGGGATGGCTGCCCTGGGTGGCGGGCTGCTGGCACGGGCGCGCGCTCACGACGATTCCGGCACCGTGCCAAGGGACCCGCGCTGGCCGGGTTGGCTCAATGTGGGCGGGGCCGGAGTCTTCGCCGCCGTCCTGGTGGCTACCGGTGACTTGCCGCCCCTGCTGGTCTACGTCGTGGAGCTGGCGACCGGGGTCGCGCTGATACGGCAGGTCGGCCGGGGCGCCGATCCGGGGACGCCGGCCTGACTCCTCGCGGATCACTCAGCGATGGTCCAGGACCGCGCCCCGGCGGGCGGGGAGATCCGGGCGCTCCGCGAGGCCGGCCGTCCACCGGCCGGCGTGGTCCCGGTGGCAGGGTGTCCCCCTCGAGGACGTCGCCGCCGCCTTCTACTGCGTGGCCGAGAACGGGGTCGTGCGTCCGTTCGACCTCGCCGGCGCCGAGGAGCCGGAGGCGTCGTCCGGCAGGCCTACGACGTGGTGCTGCGCCCCTGGGCCGTACCGGGCCCCTGGGCCGTGCCCGGCGCCTCGGCCGTGCCGGGCCCCTGGGCCGTGCCGTCGGCGTCCCCGGTCGTGACGGGCGTGACCCGGTCGGTGGTGGGCCGGGCCGACGGTCGCGGCCGCCGGGCGAGGTCCTGCTCGAGAAGCGCGAGCATCCGCACGGCGTCGGCGACCATGTCCTGCTGGCCGCGGTCCATGCCCCGCACCAGCCACTGCGCGAGGGCCATCTCCGCGTCCAGCCGGGCGCGGTCCAGCAGGCACGGGTCCGGCTCCCGGTCCGGGGCCTGGAAGGACGTGCTCCGGCAGGCGGCCGAGTAGGCCTCGAGGACGCCCTCGGCGAGCCGGGCGTCGCGCACGGCGATGAGCCACGCGAAGTCCGTGGCCGGATCGCCCACGTGCAGGTCCGTCCAACCCGTCACCCCGCGCACTCTGCCGTGGGAGATCACGAGGTCGTCCTCCTGCAGGTCCCCGTGGACGACCCGGGGCTCGAACCGCCACACGGAGCCGTCGTCCACCGTCGTCCGCCACCGTCGCAGCAGCGCCTCGGGCACGCGGCCCGTGGACTCGGCCCGGTCCAGTTCCGTCGCACGCCGCTCCCGGCACTGCTCGGCGGTGTAGCTCGGCAGGTCGGCGTCGAGGACGAGGCGCTGCGGCAGGGCGTGGACGGCCGCGAGCAGACGTCCCAGCTGGACGGCGAGGGTGGGCGGGGGATCGGCGCTCGGCGCGTGCCGCTGGTGCTCCGGGTCCGGGTCGGCCGCCATCCGGGCCAGCGCCTCCATGCTCAGGGGAGCGCCCTCGATGTGGGAGTGGACGAAGGCGCGCAGCTGCCCGTGCTCCACGGAGCCCACGGCAGTCGGGACCAGGAAGGGGAGCCTGGACCGGACGGCCGGGGTGAAGGAGCGCAGCACCAGGTGCTCCGTCTCCAGACGGACGCTCGCCTCCGGCGTCAGCGGGGAGCGCACGCGCCACCGCCGCCCGGACGCGTCGACGACCACGGCGGAGCGGAAGTCGGCGTCGTCGTCGGGGGAGGGGCCCACGGCCACGGGCGCCAGCCCGGGGACGCCCGCGGCGGCGACGGCGGCCAGGTGCTCGAGGGACGTGCTCACGCCGTCCACCCTACAAGAGGGCACGTGCGGTGCGATCGAGGTCGTCCCCGGCCGTCCCCGCGCGGGCACCGCCGTCGGTGCGGGTCGCTACAGTGGGAGGCGTGTCCGCCTCCACCGTTCCCGTACCCGAGCCCGGTCCCCGTCCGCCGCGGCTGGAGCTCTCCGGCCTGCCGTTCGCGGCCACGGCCCTCGACCGCGACGCCGTCGACCGCGAGGCCCGGGACGTGCGGCGGCTCGCCGCGCAGGACCCGGAGACCCTCGTGCTCGTGCTCGCGGGAGGTCTCGCCCCCGTGGCCGGCGACGCCCTCGTGCTCGTGCCGGCCGTCGACCTCCCACCCGTCCCCGAGGACCCCCGCCGGCCCGAGGTGTACCTCGGCCGGCTCCCGGACGCGGGTTCCTCACCGGCGCCCCGGGTGCTCCTGCGCACCGTGCCGGCCGCCGGGGGAGCCGCAGGTGAGCCCGGCCCGCTGCCGGACGCGGTGGCTGCGGCCGCTCGGACGGGAGAGGGCCTCCGCTGGGCGGGCCTGCGCGAGCTGGGCCCGGTCCTGGCGGCCGGGGAGACCGCGCTGCTCGTCACGGCGCAGTCCGTGGGGCTGTGGCACCTGGACCACCCCCGCTGCCCGCGGTGCGGAGGACCCACCGAGGTGATCCGCTCCGGGTGGGCCCGGCAGTGCCCGCACGACCGCTCCCTGCACTTCCCGCGCACCGACCCCGCGATCATCGTGGCCGTGACGGACGGGCACCCCGACCCGGCCCGGGAGCGGCTGCTGCTCGGCCGTTCCGCCCAGTGGCAGGCCAACCGCTTCTCGACCCTCGCGGGCTTCGTGGAGCCGGGGGAGTCGCTCGAGCACGCCGTGGTGCGGGAGGTCGCCGAGGAGTCGGGACTGGTCGTCGACGACGTCGAGTACCTCGGGTCCCAGCCCTGGCCGTTCCCCCGCTCCCTCATGCTCGGCTGCCGCGCCGTCGCCCGCTCGGGCGCCGTGGTCCCGGACGGCCAGGAGATCCTCGAGCTGCGGTGGTTCACCCGGGCGGAGCTCATCGACGCCGCCCGCACCGGCTCGGTGACGCTCCCCGGGCGCGTCTCCATCGCCCACGCCCTGATCGAGCACTGGCTCGGCACGTCCCTTCCGGAGACCGCGTGGTGAGCGCGCAGGACCCGGCGGCTCCCACCGGGACGAGCCTCGACGAGCAGATCCTCGCGGGGCTGGACCCGGAGCAGCGCGAGGTCGCGACCACGCTGCGGGGCCCGGTCTGCGTGCTCGCCGGGGCGGGCACGGGCAAGACCCGGGCCATCACGCACCGGATCGCCTACGGCATCGCCACGGGGGTCTACACCCCGCAGAAGGTGCTGGCGCTCACCTTCACCGCGCGCGCCGCCAACGAGATGCGCAACCGGCTGCGGAGCCTCGGGGCCGCCGGGGTGCAGACCCGGACGTTCCACGCCGCCGCGCTGCGCCAGCTGCAGTACTTCTGGCCGCAGGCCGTGGGAGGTCCCCTGCCCGGGCTCGTGGAGCACAAGGCCCGGCTCATCACCGAGGCGGCCCAGAACATGCGCCTGTCCACCGACCGCGCGGCCGTGCGCGACCTCGCCGCCGAGATCGAGTGGGCCAAGGTCTCGATGCTGACCCCGGACACCTACCCGGCCCGCGCGGCCGGACGCGACATGCCGCTGGGCTACGAGGTCCGCACCGTGCAACGGCTCTACCAGTCCTACGAGGAGCTCAAGACCGACCGGCACCTCATCGACTTCGAGGACGTCCTGCTGCTGACGGTGGCCGTGCTCGAGGAGGACGAGAGGGTCGCCGCGACCGTGCGGGAGCAGTACCGGCACTTCGTGGTCGACGAGTACCAGGACGTCTCCCCGCTGCAGCAGCGACTGCTCGACGCCTGGCTGGGCGGACGCCAGGACGTGTGCGTGGTCGGCGACGCCTCCCAGACCATCTACTCCTTCACCGGGGCCACGTCGCGGCACCTGCTCGAGTTCCCGCGCCGGCATCCCCAGGCCCGGGTGATCAAGCTCGTACGGGACTACCGCTCTACCCCGCAGGTGGTGGAGACCGCCAACCGGCTGCTGGCCGCCCGTCGCCCGGGTGCCGGGTCGACGCCCGGGGCGTGGGCCACGCCCCTGCACCTGGAGGCGCAGCGGCCGGACGGGCCGCGGCCGTCCTGGAACGAGTACCCGGACGACGAGGCCGAGGCCGCCGGGACCGCCGCGCGGATCAAGGACCTCGTCGACGACGGCGTGCCGGCCGCCGAGATCGCCGTCCTGTTCCGCACGAACGGCCAGTCCCAGGCCTTCGAGTCGGCCCTCGCCGAGGCGGGCATCGGCTTCCAGCTGCGCGGCACGGAACGGTTCTTCAACCGCCCGGAGGTCAAGCAGGCCGTGGTCCAGCTCCGCACGGCGGCGCGGGCCGCCGAGGCCTCGGACGACCCCGTGCGGCTGGTGCGGGACATCCTCTCCTCCCTCGGCTACTCCGACCGGGCGCCGCGGTCGACCGGGGCGGTGCGGGAGCGGTGGGAGTCGCTGGCCGCTCTCGTCTCCCTCGCCGACCGGATGGCGGCGGAGGCGACGGCCCGCGACGAGGAGTTCACCCTCCCCGACCTCGCCGCGGAGCTCGAGCGGCGCGTGACCCAGCAGGACGCCCCGGTGATGGACGGGGTCACGCTCGCGTCCCTGCACTCGGCCAAGGGCCTGGAGTGGGACGCGGTGTTCCTGGCGGGTCTCAGCGAGGGCCTCGTGCCCATCGGCTTCGCCGAGACCGACGACGAGATCGACGAGGAGCGCAGGCTCCTCTACGTGGGCATCACTCGTGCCCGGGAGCACCTGGTGCTCTCGTGGACGCTGTCCCGAACCCCGGGCGGGCGGCCCTCGCGGCGGCCCTCACGGTTCCTCGACGCCCTGCGGGAGCCGGACATCCCGCGCCGGGCGCCGCGCCGGTCGCGGCCGGTGCGCGCTCACTCCTGATCGAGCCCGCACAGGCACCGGCTCCGGTCCAGCTCCAGCTCCAGCACGGCCTCCGGCCACGGCGGGGCGAAGAGGCGTGCTCCTGGGGGACTCTCGTCGGGGACGTCCGGCCCGGTCCACAACCCGGCCAGGGCCACGGCGAGCACGTCGACGGCCAGCTCCGCCGCGACGCCCTCCGCGTGCGCCGGCCGCGCCCACACCTCCAGGACCCGGGCACGGCCGCGCGGCTCGGCACCGGGCTCCAGCCGGTCGAGCGTCGACTCGACGCAGTCCGGGCACGGACGGTGGGCCCACGGGACCGTGGGCCAGCGCATCAGGAGCTCCCCGTGCCGGTGCAGGGACACCAGGGGGTGCCGCGGATCGAGGGAGGCCGGCTCGGGCGGCTCCCCGCCCGTCGCCCGGCCCAGCGTCCCGGCGCTGCGCACCACCATCGTCCCGGGCAGCAGCGCGCCGGGGAACAACTCCGGGGCGCTCACCGGTGCGCAGCGGGGATCGAGCTCCCGGAGCCTGCGGCGCAGGGCCGCCTCGCGGGGCCGGCCGACGTCCGCCGGCCGGTACGCACCCGCCTCGAGGTCGGTGGCGGTCACCGGACGGGGATCGTTGACGTTGAGCCCCAGCACGCCGCAGCGCACCAGCCGCACGGCCACGGCCGCGGCGAGCCCGTCGAGGCCCAGCAGGAGGACGTGGACCTCGTCCGGACGGGGATCTTCGAGGCTCGTGCGGAGGAGCTCACGGCCGCGGCGGGGTGGTGCAGGGGTCGGCACGGAACGCCACCTCCCGGTACGGGCGGACGGGACGCTGACACTCTCGCGCGTCCCCGGCGTCCGCGCCGCCCGGAGCGGCCCCTCCACAGTGCACGAGTCCACAGTGCACGAGCGGGCGCCGTCCACACCCGTCCGTCCCGGTTTCGCGGTCCGTCCCACGGCGTGTTCAATGACCCCATGCCCGTACCGACACAGCCCGAGGTCGTCGTGCGCCGCTCCGCCCGGCGCCGCAAGACCGTCTCCGCGCACTGGAGCGAGGACACGGTCGTGCTCTCCGTCCCGCAGGCGGCCACACGGCGCGAGATCGAGCACTGGACCCGGGAACTGGTGCCCCGGGTCGTGGAGCGGCGGCGCCGCGAGGCCCTCCGGGGTGCGGAAAGGCGCTCCGAGGACCGCCTGCTGCACCGTGCCCGGGAGCTGTCCCGGCGCCACCTCGAGGGCCGCGCCGAGCCCTCGGACGTGCGCTGGTCGGAGCGTCAGAACACCCGCTGGGGCTCCGCGACACCGGCCACCGGCGTCATCCGGATCTCCGCGCAGCTGCAGGACGCGCCGGACTGGGTCCTGGACTTCGTGCTGGTGCACGAGCTCGCCCACCTGCTCGAGGCCGACCACAGCCCCCGGTTCCGGGAGCTGGAGGCCCGCTACCCGCTCGCCGGGAGGGCGCAGGCCTTCCTCGACGGCGTGGCCTGGGCCCGTCGGTCAGAACCGGCCTCCGAGGGTCAGCGGGACGCGTCCCCGTCCTGAGGACCGCCCTCGCCGGAGCCACGGCCGGGACCGCCGTCGGCCGGTCCGCCGCGGTCCGGCCCCGGGCCGCCGGGCTCTCCGTAGCCTCCCGAGAGCAGCCGCTGCAGGGCGGCGTCGACCTCGTCCTCGGACGCGGTCAGGAGCCCGCGGCGCTCGGAGAACCCGGCGGGGTCGTCCAGGTCCTCGTCCGTCGGCAGCAGCTCCGGGGCGTCCCACAGCCCGTCCCGGTCCTGCACGCCGCGGCGCTCACCCACGTACTGCCAGAACTCGGCGGCCTCCCGCAGCCGGCGGGGACGCAGCTCGAGACCCACGAGGGACCCGAAGGCGTGCTCGGCCGGTCCGCCCGAGGCGCGCCGGCGCCGGACGGTCTCCGACAGCGCACCGGCGGAGGGCAGGTTGGCCGTGGAGGCGGCCGTCACCACGTGCACCCAGCCCTCCACGAGCGCCAGCACCGTCTCCAGCCGCTTGAGGGTGACCTGCTGGTCGGGCGTCTGCTGCGGGGCGAAGATGCCGGAGGACAGGGCCTCCTGCATGCTCGAGGGGTCCATGGGGTCGATGTCCCGGGCGGCCTCCTCGATGCGGGCCATGTCGATGTGGATCCCCGCGGAGAAGCGCCTGACGAGGTCCAGGACGTGCTGGCGCAGCCACGGGTTCGCCGTGAACAGCCGGACGTGGGCCGCCTCCCGCACGGCGATGTAGAGCATGATCTCCTGGGCCGGGATGTCCAGGCCCTCCCCGAACTCCTTGATGCTGGCGGGCAGCAGGGCGGAGCGTCCCTCCGCGAGCGGGAGCCCGATGTCGGTGGAGCACAGCACCTCGCGGGAGAGGGCGCCGATGGCCTGGCCGAGCTGGACGCCGAACAGCATCCCGCCGGCTCCGGCCAGCATCCCGGAGGCCCCGCCCATCATGCTGGACAGCTCGGGCGGCAGCTGCTGGGTCAGGGCGTCCGTGAGGGCCTTCGTCACGGACTCGGCGACGGGTCCGGTCATCTCCTTCCAGGTGTCCTGCGTGGCCTCGATCCACTCGGCCCGGGACCAGGCCTGGGGGCTGATCGAGGTCTGGCCGAACTCGGTGTGCCCGCTCAGCCACAGCTCGGCCAGCCGCATGGCGTCCTGGACGGCGCCGCGCTGGGCGGCGGTGACGGACGGGTCGCCGTCGGCGGAGGCGATCCGGCGGGCGTGGTCGCGGGCGAGCGTCCAGTTCACGGGACCCTCCGATGCGCCGCCGCCCATCATGGACTGGATCTGCTGGAACATCATCGACATCGCCTGCGGGTCCATCGGCACGCCGGCGCGCTGCAGGTCCTCGGGGCTCATGCCGCCCTGTCCCATGAGGCGTTCGAGCATCTCCTGGAAGGGGTCCTTCCGCCCGTCGCCGGGGCTCTCGTCCGGGTCGTCCCCGGGTCGGTCGTTGGGAGGCTGCGGAGTCATCTGTCCACCGTTCGTCGGCTCGGGTCGTCGGGTCGCGCGGTCGCGCCCGGTCTCTCTGGTCCCCAGCGTAGCGAGCGGGGGACGGCGCCGACCACGGGCCAACTCCCAGTTCGCTGGAAGCTCAGGGGCAGGTCCCGCGCGATAGACTGGACCGTCCTGACCGGAGGCGCCACGGCTGCCGGTCACGACACGCCCACCGCCGCCGAACGCCGAGGACCGCCCGTGACCGACGCCCGCCGCCCGAGCCGAGCCCTGCGCCGCCGTGGTCTCGAGTCCTGGGCGCTGCTGGGGTCCACCGGGCTGCTGCTGGCCGGCGCGTTCCTGCCGGCTCCCTTCGTCGTCGAGGCACCCGGGCCCACGTTCAACACGGTGGGGGAGCACGACGGGCGGCGGCTGCTGAAGGTCTCCGGGGCACCCACGTACGAGACCCGCTCCACCCTCGACCTCACGACCGTCTACGTCACCGGGGGACCGGACCGGCCGGTCACCGTCCTCACGGTGCTGCGCTCCTGGCTGGACCCCACCGCCTCCGTGGTCCCGGCCGACACCCTGTACCCCCACGACGTCTCCGCCGAGGACGTCACCGAGTCGAGCATGGTGGCGATGAGCTCTTCGCAGGAGAACTCCGTGGCGGCCGCCCTGACGCACCTGGACCGGGACTTCGGCACGGAGCTGGCCGTGCAGGGCACCGTGCCGGACGGACCGGCGGAGGGGCGGCTGCGCCACGGCGACGTCCTGCGGGCAGTGGACGAGGAGCCGGTCTCCTCGCTGCCGGCCCTCAAGGACGCCCTCGACGCGGCGGGGGAGAGGGGCGTGACCCTGCAGGTCGAGCGCGCCGGGGAGGAGCTGGACGTCCGGATCGACACCGTGCGCGACGACGCGACCGGGAACTGGCAGCTGGGCGTCTACCTCCTGCCGGACTACGACTTCCCGGTCGACGTGGACTTCGAGCTCGAGGACGTGGGCGGACCGAGCGCGGGCCTGATGTTCGCCCTCGGGATCGTGGAGGAGCTGACGCCGGGCTCCCTCGCCGGCGACCGGCACGTCGCCGGCACCGGGTCGATCGCCGCGGACGGGGACGTCGGGCCCATCGGCGGGATCCAGCAGAAGCTCTCCGGGGCCGCGGAGTCCGGCGCGGACCTGTTCCTCGCCCCCGCGGCCAACTGCGGGGAGGTGCAGGGGCACGTGCCCGAGGGCCTGACGGTCGTGGCCGTGCGCTCGCTCGACGACGCCGTGGCCGCCGTCGGGGCCGCCGGTCGGGGCGAGGACCTCTCGGCACTGCCGGGATGCGGTCCCTCGTGACGTGTCCGGCGGCCCCCGGCGCGCTCGATTGCACCCCTGAGAAGGCCACGGGCAGAATGGACAGGGTGCGCCTGCCGCCCGCCGAGCCTCCGGGCCCGGCACCCGGGCCCGGCATCCGGGCGCCACACCCGAAGAACGACGCGAAATGCAGAGGTAACCAGTGACCGCCGGACCCACAGCCCCCCGACCACCGAGGCAGAAGCCGGACGGACCGCGGCGGAAACGGGGTGCTCTCTGGCCGACCGCGATCGTCGTCCTGGTCCTCGTGGCCGCGTTCGTGAGCCTGACCCAGGTCTACACCGACGTGCTCTGGTACGACCAGCTCGGCTACCTCAGTGTGTTCGTCACCGAGAACCTCACCAAGATCGCGATCTTCGCCGTCTCCGCCGTGCTCGTGGCGGCGCTGATGTTCGCGAGCCTGTTCCTGGCCTACCGGGGCCGGCCGATCACGGCCGAGTCCATCGTCGACGACAACCTGCGCCGCTACCAGGAGGCCCTGGAACCGGTGCGCAAGATCGTCATCGTGGTCGTGCCCGTGCTCTTCGGCCTCTTCGCGGCGAGCACGGCCATGACGCAGTGGGACACCGTCCTGCTGTTCTTCAACCAGGAGCCGTTCGGGGAGGAGGACCCGCAGTTCGGCCTCGACCTGGCCTTCTACGTCTTCACCCTCCCGTTCCTGCGCTTCCTCCTCGGCTTCTTCGTCTCGGCGATCCTGCTGGCCGGTGTCGCCGGGATCCTCATGCACTACGTGTACGGCGGGATCCGGATCACGGAGCGCGGGCTGAGCACCACCCGGGCCTCCCGGGTCCACCTGGGCGTGCTCGCTGCCCTGTTCCTGCTGATGCAGGCCGCGAACTTCTGGCTGGACCGCTACTCCACCCTGCAGTCCACGTCGGGGGGATGGACCGGGGCCCTGTACACGGACGTGAACGCCGTGATCCCCACGAAGGCGATCCTCGCGGCCGCCGCGCTGATCGTCGCTATCCTGTTCGTGGTCGCCTCGATCATCGGGCGGTGGCGTCTGCCGCTCATCGGGACGGCGATGCTGCTCGTGGTGGCGGTCGTGGCCGGCGGGATCTACCCGTGGGTCGTCCAGCGCTTCCAGGTCACCCCCACCGAGCAGGCCCTGGAGAACCAGTACATCCAGCGCAACATCGACCTCACCCGCGCGGCGTACGGGCTCGACGCGGCGGAGGTCATGCCGTACGACGCGACCACGGAGACCGAGCAGGGCGCCCTGCGCCAGGACACGGAGACGACGTCGAACATCCGCCTGCTGGACCCCAACGTGGTCTCCGCGGCGTTCTCCCAGCTGCAGCAGTTCCGCCCGTACTACCAGTTCCCCGACACCCTCAACGTGGACCGCTACGAGATCGACGGCGAGGTCCAGGACACGGTGATCGCCACCCGCGAGCTGAACCCGGGCCAGAACCAGGGCTGGTTCAACCAGCACGTGGTCTACACCCACGGCTACGGCGTCGTGGCCGCCTACGGCAACCGGGTCGAGGCGGACGGGAAGCCGCAGTTCATGCAGGCCGGCATCCCCTCCCGCGGCGTCATCTCGGACGACTACGAGCCGCGGATCTACTTCGGCGAGGACTCCCCCGAGTACTCCATTGTCGGCGGCGGCGAGGGCGACGAGCCCCTCGAGCTGGACCGCCCGCAGACCGCGGGCGACGAGGCGGGGGACGCGAAGACGACCTTCCGCGGCGACGGCGGGCCGAGCATCGGCAACTTCTTCAACCGGCTCGCCTACGGCATCAAGTTCCAGTCCTCGGACCTGCTGCTCTCCGACGCGGTGCGCCCGGAGTCGCAGATCCTCTACGACCGCGACCCCCGCGAGCGCATCGAGCGGGTCGCGCCGTACCTGACGGTCGACGGCTCCCCCTACCCGGCGATCATCGACGGCCAGGTCCAGTGGATCGTGGACGCCTACACCACGTCGGACGCGTACCCGTACTCGACGCCGTCCGTGCTCCAGGAGGCCACCCAGGACGCGCAGACCGCCCAGGGCGCCGCGGCCACGCTGCCGCCCGAGCGGGTCAACTACATCCGCAACTCCGTCAAGGCCACGGTCAACGCGTTCGACGGCTCGGTGGAGCTCTACGCCTGGGACGACCAGGACCCGCTGCTGAAGGCCTGGCAGAACGTCTTCCCGGAGACGCTCAAGCCGTACTCCGAGATGTCGGCCGAACTCATGGCCCACGTGCGCTACCCGCAGGACATGTTCAAGGTCCAGCGGGAGCTGCTGAACCGGTACCACGTCACGGACGCGAACAGCTTCTACGCGAACGACGACGTGTGGTCCGTGCCCAACGACCCGACGCAGGACGCGAACGTCGCACTGCCCCCGTACTACCTGTCGATGCGGATGCCCGGCGAGGAGCAGGCGAACTTCTCCCTCACCACGTCCTTCATCCCGCAGCAGTCGGAGACGGGCAACACCCGCAATGTGATGTACGGCTACCTCTCGGCCAACTCCGACGCCGGGACCGGTGAGGACGGCGTCAAGAGCGAGGAGTACGGGAAGCTGCGACTGCTCGAGCTGCCGCGCTCCTCCGTGGTCCCGGGCCCGGGCCAGGCACAGAACCTGTTCAACTCGGACACGGACGTCTCGACGGAGCTGAACCTGCTCCGCCAGGGCGCCTCCGAGGTGATCAACGGCAACCTGCTGACCCTGCCCGCGGGCGGCGGCATGCTCTACGTCCAGCCGGTCTACGTGCAGTCCTCGGGCGACGCGGCCTATCCGACACTGCGTCGCGTGCTCGTGGGCTTCGGCGAGGAGGTGGGCTTCGCCCCGACCCTCGAGGAGGCGCTCGACGAGGTCTTCGAGGGCGACTCCGGTGCCCAGACCTCCAGCGGCGCCGGCGTGGACGACGCCGAGGCCGGTGGCGAGGACGGCCAGGGCGGCGGTGGCACCCCTGCCGGTGGCGGCCTGGAGGGCGCGCTGCAGGAGGCCAACGAGGCGATCCAGCAGTCCGAGCAGGCGCTGCGGGACGGCGACTGGACGGCCTACGGCGAGGCGCAGCAGCGGCTGCAGGACGCGATCCGGCGTGCCCTCGAGGCGGACGGCGCCGTCGCGCCCGAGGCCGAGGGCGCCCTGGCGCCGGAGGACGGCCAGGAGTAGGGCCACCGGGGGCGATTTGCAGGCCCGCCCCGCGGCACGTATAGTCGTACATGTCGCCGCGGGGTGGAGCAGTTCGGTAGCTCGCTGGGCTCATAACCCAGAGGTCGCAAGTTCAAATCTTGCCCCCGCAACCAGATGAAGGCCCCGGACCGTACAGGTCCGGGGCCTTCGTGCTGTCCCCGGCACGCTGGGCGGCTCCGGGCCGGTACGCGCAGGTCCCGCCGGCGTGGTGCCGGGGGGACCTGCGCGTGCGCGGGGCGTGCGCCCCGGCCAGGACCCTGCGGTCAGATCTCCTCGGAGGAGACGATCCGCTCCCCGCTGCGGGCCTTCAGAGCGGCCAGCCGCGCCTCGATCTCGCTCTGCTGGCCCAGGGACTCGAGGGACTCGAACTGGGCGTCCAGCGAGGAGGCGGCCAGCTCCTGCTGGCCGAGGACCCGCGCCTCCTCCCGGCGGATCTTGTCCTCGAAACGGGAGACCTCGCTGGTCGGGTCCAGCACGTCGAATGCCTTGAGCGCGTCCTGGACCTGCGCCTGCGCCTGGACGGTCTTCTGCCGGGCATTGAGCTCGTCGCGCTTGTTGGACAGCTCCTGGAGCTTGCCCCGCATCCGGTTCAGGCCGTCCTTGAGCTTCTCGACGACCTCCGTCTGGGACTGGATCTGCGGCTCGGCGCCCCGGGCCTCCGTCTCGTACTGCAGCTGCCGCTGCAGCGCGACCTTGGCGAGGTTGTCGAACTTGTCCGCCTCCGAGGCCCGGCCCGAGGACCGGAACTCCTCCGCCCTGTTGGAGGCGGCCAGGGCCTTGTTGCCCCACTCGCGCGCCTCACGGAGGTCCTCGGCGTGGTCCTGCTCCAGCAGCCGGAGGCTGCCGATGGTCTGGGCGACGGCGGCCTCGGCCTCGCGGATGTTCTCCGTGTAGTCCCGGACCATCTGGTCCAGCATGCGCTGCGGGTCCTCGGCGGCGTCGATCATGGCGTTGATGTTGGCCTTCGCGAGCTGGGCGATGCGGCCGAAGATGGACTGCTTGATCATGGTTCCTTCTCTGTTCCGGTTGGTCTGGTCCTCGTGGGCTGGTCCTCGTGGTCCCGTTCTCGTGGTCCCGTTCTCGTGGTCCCGTTCTCGGGGTCTGGTGGTCGTGGTCCGGTGGTCGTGGTCCGCGCCTCCGGGGCCGGGACCGCCGCGGGCCCGGTCGCCGACGGGTCCCCGGGGTCAGAAGCTTCCGCCGAAGCCGCCACCGAAGCCCCCGCCGCCGCCGAAGCCGCCGCCGAAGCTTCCGCCGAAGCCCCCGCCGCCGTCGAGGATGGAGCCCAGGAGGATGCCCCCGAGCACGGCGCCCCCGAGCCCGCTGTTGGAGCGGCCCCGGTAGCCCCCGATGCCTGCCGGGCCTCCGAAGCCCCGGGAGGAGAAGTCCTCGACGTCGCGCTGGGCGATGTACTGGGCCTCACCGGCCAGCCGGACGGCCTCGTTGGCGGAGGTGAGGGCCTCGGAGGGTGCCGACTGCCGGGTCCGGCGCGCGGCCTCCAGGTGGCGCTCGGCCTCGGCCAGCCGGGTCCGGGCCTCGGCCCCGACACCGCCGCGGCGTGCCCAGATGTACTCGCCCGCCGAGCCGACCTGGGCCTGGGCGACGACGAGGGCGTGGGCGAGGGTCTCACGCGCCGAGCGGTCCCGGTCGTGCTGGGAGCGCACCGATCCCAGGCCCTTGTCGAGCTCGTCCTTCGCCACCGTGAGGCGCCGGCTCAGTCCGATCGGGTCGATGCGTCCGCCGCGCATCTGCTCCTCCACGGTGCGCAGGACGGCGGCGACGCCGGCGACCGTGCCGGCGAGCTCGGGGTGGGAGCCGCGCCGCACGAGGGCGTCCGCCTCCGCGACGTCCCGGCGGGCGATCGTCACGGCGTCGTTCAACGAGGCCTCGGCCTGGGCCAGTTCGGTGGCCGCGTGATCCACGGCGTCGAGGAGGCCCTGGGCCTGGCCCACGGCCTCCTCCGCGGCGCGGACGTCGAGGACGGCGTCGCTCGTGCGTCCCGCGGCGAGGTCCGTGCGGGCCTCTGCGGCGGCGGTGTCCACGAAGTCGAGCCGGTCACGGGCCTGGTCGATGTTGTCGCGGACCGTGGTGAGGGCGGTGTCGTCGTAGCGGGCGGTGAGCTCCTGGAGCCGCGCCCGCGCGGCGTCCACGCGGGGGCGCACGGCCGCGGCCGCCCGCTGCACCTCCTCGAGGGCCTCGGGCGCGCGGGACTCCAGCTGCCGGAGGGCGCTGAAGGCCTGCTCGTGCTCCCGGAGGGGGCGCTGGGCGTCCTGGGAACGGGCGATGATCTCGGTCAGCCAGTCCCGCTGCTGTTCCTCGGTGTCCGGGATGTGGTCCTCGAGCTGCTGCTGGAGGGCGAAGGACGCCTGCATGTGCTTCTTCGCGTCCTGGATGGCGCGCCGGAACGGTTCGACCTGCTCGTCGCCGTACTGCAGCTGCGCGAAGGCCAGCTCCTGCTCGGAGTGCTGGACGGCGTTGTCGGTGGCCACGAGCAGCTCCCCGGCCCGCCGGCGCAGCTCCGGGACCGGGACGTCCTGGTGGGGGCGCGCGGGCCCGCCCGGGGCCTCCGGACCCCCGGCCCCGCGGCCGTCCCGACCGCGCCGTCTCCGGCGCGCGGCGACCCCGTACACGGCCAGTCCGCCCGCGCCCAGCGCGGCGAGCCCGAGCCAGCCGAGGCCCTGGCCGGCGCCCGTGCCGCCGCCCGTGCCGCCGGAGAGCTCGGCGTCGATGCCCTCGACGGCACCGCGGACGGCGCCGTCCCAGTCGTCCGCGGCGAGGGCCGGGGCGATGTGGCCGCGGTACACGCGCTCCTGCTGCTCGGGGCTCAGCGGGCCGGACGAGGAGGCGGCGAAGCGGGCCTCGCGGTCGCCGGTGGCGACGACGAGCACCGCGTCGGAGCTGCCGAGGGCGTTGAGCTCCGCGAACTCCTCGAGCCAGGCATCGGGGTCGGACGGGGAGCTGAAGGACTCCACGGTCACGGCCGTCAGCGTGATGCCCTGCTCGGTGGCCAGCCGGCGGACCTCGTCCTCCAGCGCGGCGCTCTCCGTCAGGACCCCGGAACCGTCCACGATCCGCTCGCCCGGGGGGACCTCGGCCGGCGGCTCGGCGACGGCGGCACCCACGGGCGAGAGCAGGGCCAGCACGAGGCCGCACCCTGCGGCGGTCCGGCGGGACACGGGGCACCAGTCCATGATCTTCCTCACGTGGTCGGTGCTCCCGATTCTAGGACGGCGCCCCTGCGCCGCGCCGGAGGCCGCCGGGCCTACGCGCAGGGCGAAACCGCTCCACGGACGGGACGGCCCGGTCGGGTCGACCCGGGGCGGCCCGCATCGGGCGCGCGTCCGGCGGGCACCCGGCCGACGTCCAGGGCTTTCAGCGTCGTCTCAGTGCGGGACGGGATACTGGGAGGCAGATCCGACCCGCGCCGCCGCCTCCCGCACCGGGAGCGGGCGGCCCCGTCCGGCCCAGGAGGAGACCCCCATGTCCGAGCCACGCGACCCCCGCATCGGCTCCCACCCCCAGCACACGCAGCCCATCCCGGCAGTGGACGACCCGCCGGCCGGCCGGCCGTGGCCGGGCGACGGCGAGCGGGATCCGGGCCGCCCGGTCTACGGCCCGGGCGGTGGGTGGGCCCAGGGGCCCACCGCCACGGCCGCGTGGGGGAGCGGGGACGTGCCCGGTGGCGGCACGGAGCGGCGCCGGGGCGTTCCGGGGCGGACCTTCGTCACGGGCATGCTCCTGGCCGCGCTCGTCGGGGCGGGTGCCGCGGTGGGCACCGACGCCGTGCTCGACTCCCGGGGCGCGGCCCCTGCCGCGGACCGGTCCGGCTCCACGTCGATCATCGTCAACGACGAGGACGAGGTGAACACGGTCACCGCGGCCGCGGTCAAGGCGTCCCCCTCGGTCGTGACGATCTCCGCCGCCGGCGGGGGCCAGAACGGCTCGGGCTCCGGCGTGATCATCGACGACCGAGGACACATCCTCACGAACACCCACGTGGTGACTCTCGACGGCACGGCGAGCGACCCCGCCCTCGAGGTGCGGCTCGACGACGGCACCGTCCACCGGGCCACCGTGGTCGGCACCGACCCCCTCTCGGACCTGGCCGTGCTGCGGATCGACGCCCCGGGACTGACCCCCGCCGTGCTGGGCACGCTGGAGGACGTGAACGTCGGTGACACCGCGATCGCCATCGGCGCCCCCCTCGGGCTCGCCGGCACGGTCACCGACGGCATCGTCTCGACGCTCAACCGCACGATCGCGGTCGCCTCCTCGGCCGCTCCGTCGACGCCGCCCGAGGGCGGCGACGAGGGCGGCAGCGACTTCTTCTTCGACCTCCCGGACGAGCGCGGGCCGGGCGCCCGGTCCCGGACCGCCACCGAGTCGGTCTACCTGAACGTCATCCAGACCGACGCCGCGATCAACCCCGGAAACTCGGGCGGTCCGCTGATCAACACGGACGGGGAGGTGATCGGGATCAACGTGGCCATCGCCTCCGCCGGCTCGGCCGGCGAGGCCGGCAACATCGGGGTGGGCTTCTCCATCCCGGTCGACACGGCCCGGCGCGTGGCCGAGGAGATCATCGAGACCGGCCGCGCCACCCACGGCTACCTGGGCACGAGCGTCAGCGCCGCGCCGGCGGCGGACGGGCGCAGCCAGGCGTTCTCGAACGGCGCCGTCGTCCGCGAGGTCGAGCCCGGCTCGCCCGCCGAAGAGGCGGGCCTGCGGGTCGAGGACGTCATCACCGAGTTCAACGGGCACCGGATCCAGGACGCCACGTCGCTCACCGCGGCCGTGCGGGAGCTGCCCGCCGGCGGGAGCGGGAGCATGACGTTCGAGCGCGACGGGGAGGAGCGCACCGTCGAGGTGACGGTGGGGGACGCGGCCGGGCAGCAGGGGTGAACCGCCCGGTCCCAGCGCCCGAGCGGCGTCAGCCCCCCGCCCCCTCGAAGCCCAGCTGCCGCCACGCCTCGTAGACCGCGATGGACGCCGAGTTCGCGAGGTTCAGCGAGCGGCGGGCGGGCAGCATCGGGATGCGGACCCGCGCTGTCACGTGCGGGTCCGCCAGCGCGTCCGCGGGCAGCCCCACGGACTCGGGGCCGAACATCAGCACGTCGCCGGGCCGGTAGGCGACCTCGGTGTGCACCACCTCCCCGCCGGTGGTGAACGCGAACACCCGCTCGGGGGCCAGGGCCGCCCAGGCCGCCGACAGGTCCCGGTGCACGCTCAGCACCGCCAGGTCGTGGTAGTCCAGCCCGGCCCGGCGCAGCTGGGCGTCCTCGAAGCCGAAGCCCAGGGGCTCCACGAGGTGCAGCTCGGCCCCGGTGACCGCCGCGAGGCGGATGGCGTTGCCGGTGTTGCCCGGGATCTCGGGGGTGTGGAAGAGGATGCGGAGCATGCCCGCCAGTCTACGGACGCCCGGCGGGCGCCCAGGACCGGGCCCTAGACTGTCGCCGTGCCGCACGACCCCGTCTACCTCGACCACGCCGCCACCGCGCCCCTGCGGCCCTTGGCGCTCACCGCGGTGACCGAGCAGCTGGCCCGCGGGGGCAACCCGTCCTCGCTGCACCGGCCCGGTCGTGCCGCCCGAGCCGTCGTCGAACAGGCTCGCGAGGACGTCGCGGCGGCACTGGGCGCCGACCCCGTCGAGGTCGTCTTCACCTCCGGCGGCACCGAGGCCGACAACCTGGCCGTCCAGGGCCTGTACCGGCACCGGCGGGGAGCCGACCCCCGCCGCCGGCGGATCCTCGTCTCCTCCGTCGAGCACGCGGCCGTCGCGGACACCGTCGAGTGGCTCGCCGCCCACGAGGGCGCCGAAGCCGTGTGGCTGCCCGTCGACGCCACCGGCCGGGTGGACCCGGAGACCGTCCGGGCGGAGCTGGCCCGGGAGCCGGAGGCCGTGGCCCTGCTGGCGGTCATGTGGGCCAACAACGAGGTCGGCACCGTCCAGCCCGTCGCGGAGCTCGCCGCGCTCGCCGACGGGTTCGGCGTTCCCTTCCACTGCGACGCCGTGCAGGCCCTGGGCTCCGTCCCGGTGGACGCCCACCTGCCGGGCCTCACGACCCTGGCCGTCTCCGGGCACAAGGTCGGCGGCCCCGTGGGCGCCGGCGCCCTCGTGGCGGGGCGCACCGCCGGGCTGGAGCCCGTGCAGCACGGCGGCGGCCAGGAGCGGAGGCTGCGCTCCGGCACCCTGGACGCCGCGGCGCTCGCCGGTTTCGGCGTCGCCGCGGGGGAGGCCGTCGCCGAGCGCGAGCACGAGGCGGCGCGCCTGGCGGCCCTGCGCGACCGGCTCGTCGCGGGGGTGCGCCGGATCGTGCCGGGTGCGGTGCTGCGCGGCCCCGAGGACCGCGAGCACGCCGGGACGCGCCTGCCGGGCAACGCCCACTTCACCTTCCCGGGCTGCGAGGGCGACTCCCTGCTGTTCCTGCTCGACGGCGCCGGGATCGCCTCGTCGACCGGCTCGGCCTGCCACGCCGGGGTGCCGCGACCCTCCTCCGTGCTCCTGGCCATGGGCCTGGACGAGGCCACCGCCCGCGGGGCCCAGCGGTTCAGCCTCGGCCGCACGAGCACGGACGCCGACGTCGACGCGCTCCTGGCCGTGCTGCCGGCGGTCCACGAGCGGGCGCTGCGGGCCGGGCTGTCCGGGGCGGCCTGAGCCGGGACGCTCGACCCGCGGCGCCGGGGAAGGGCGCCGGGGAATACCGGGGCGCCTCGGCCCGTTGAGGACACGGACCACGACCCCTCGACCCCTGGAGACGATCTCACCGTGCGAGTACTGGCAGCCATGAGCGGCGGCGTCGACTCCGCCGTGGCCGCGGCCCGCGCCGTCGAGGCCGGCCACGACGTGACCGGGGTGCACCTGGCGCTCTCGCGGGCCCCGGGCACCCTGCGGACCGGCTCCCGGGGCTGCTGCACCATCGAGGACTCCCGGGACGCGTGGCGCGCCGCCGACCTGCTCGGCATCCCGTACTACGTGTGGGACTTCTCCGAGCGCTTCCAGGCCGACGTCGTCGAGGACTTCGTGGCCGAGTACGCCGCCGGGCGCACCCCGAACCCCTGTCTGCGCTGCAACGAGAAGATCAAGTTCGCCGCGCTGCTCGAGAAGGCCCTCGCGCTGGGCTTCGACGCCGTGTGCACCGGCCACTACGCGAAGGTCGTCGAGGACGCCGACGGCGGGCGCGAGCTGCACCGCGCCGCGGACTGGGCCAAGGACCAGTCCTACGTGCTGGGCGTGCTCACGGCCGAGCAGCTCGAGCACGTACTGCTGCCGCTGGCCGACACGCCGTCGAAGGCCGAGGTCCGCGCCGAGGCCGCCCGCCGGGGACTGACCGTGGCGAACAAGCCCGACTCCCACGACATCTGCTTCATTCCCGACGGCGACACCCGCGGCTGGCTCGCCGAGCGGATCGAGCTGTCCGAGGGCGAGATCAAGGACGTCGAGGGGAGGGTGGTCGGCTCCCACCCCGGCGCCCAGACCTTCACCGTGGGCCAGCGCAAGGGCCTGCGGATCGGCACCCCGGCCCCCGACGGCAAGCCGCGCTTCGTGCTCGAGATCCGGCCGAGGACCAACGAGGTGGTCGTCGGCCCCGGGGAGCTGCTCGCGGTGGACGAGCTGCGCGGGATCCGGCCCAGCTGGGCCGGGGCACCCGTGCCCGAGGCCGCGGCGCTGCTGCGGGACGGGCGGTCCGCCGGCGAGGCGTCGTCGTCGTTCCCCGTCCTGGCCCAGGTCCGGGCGCACGGGGACCCGGTGCCCGCCCGCGCCCGGCTGGAGCTCGTGCCCGGACCCGGCGGCGAGCCGGTGGCCGAGCTGGTGGTCCGCCTGGACGAACCGCTGCGGGGCGTGGCGCCCGGCCAGTCCGTGGTCCTCTACCAGGGGTCCCGCGTGCTGGGCCAGGCCACGGTCGACCGCGCGCACTCCCTGGCCCGGCCGGACGTCGGGGGCACGGACGCCGCCCGATAGACTGGCCGGCATGAGCTCACCGCACCCCCACGCCTCCACCGACGTCCGGGCCGACCGAGGGCCGGGCGCGTCCTCCGCGCACGAGGGCGCCGATCCCCAGGTGCTGGCCGAGCTGCAGTCCATCCGCGGCACCATCGACAACATCGACGCGGCCCTGGTGCACCTGCTCGCGGAACGGTTCAAGGCGACCCAGCGCGTCGGCGTCCTCAAGGCCACCCACGGCCTGCCCGCGGGCGACCCGGACCGGGAGGCCGCGCAGATCGAGCGGCTGCGCGTGCTCGCGGCCTCGGCCCAGCTGGACCCCGAGTTCGCCGAGAAGTTCCTGAACTTCATCATCAGCGAGGTCATCCGCCACCACGTGGCCATCTCCGAGGACCACCGGCGGCAGAGCCCCGGCGCGCCGTGACGGGCGCGAGCTCCCTCCGGCGCGCCGACCCGGACCTGCCGCACGTCGTGGGCACCGCGCTCGGGGCGATGCCGGGCACCGACGCCGTCGAGTCCGTGACCCTGCTGCGGGGCGAGCTGGGCGCGCCGCACCTCTCCTTCCTCCCGGTCCTGCCCGCCCGCGGGCCGGCCGCCGAGCCCGTGGCGCGCACCGCGGCCGTGCTCGACGAGCTGCACGCCGACCGGCAGCCGCACGGGCTGCGCGTCTCCGGCGTGCCCGGCAAGGACTCCCGGGCCGCCCGCGCGCTGCTCGCGAGCGACGTCAACGTGCTGGCGGACGTCATCGGCGCCGAGTCCGGCACGGACGACGCCCCCGTCAAGACCCAGCTGGTCGGCCCGCTCACTCTTTCCGCGCGGCTCCACCTGCACGCGGGGGAGCGGGCCCTGAAGGACCACGGGGCCCGCCGGGACATCGCCGACTCCCTGGCCTCCGGCGTGGCGGAGCACGTGCGGGCGGTGCGCGAGGCCGCTGCCGGACGCGACGTCGTGGTCCAGCTCGACGAGCCGGACCTCGCCCGGGTCCTGGCCGGCGAGCTGCCCACGATGAGCGGCTACCGCACGCTGCGGGCCGTGCCCGTGCCCGAGGCCCGCGGCTCCCTGGCGGCGGTGGTCGAGGCGTGCCGTGCGGCCGGCGCGGCGACCGTGGCCCTGAGGCTGCCCGACGGCGTCGACCCCCGGCTCGCCCAGGAGGCCGGCGCCGACGCCGTCCAGGTGACGGCCCCCGCCGGCTCCGCGCGGGACTGGGAGCCGCTCGCGGCCCTCGTGGAACAGGGTCTGCGGCTGTGGCTGGGCCTGGTCCCCGTGCCGGCCGGCCGGGAGAGCGCCCGGTCCCGGGCCGAGCGCATCTGGGGCCTGTGGCGGGACCTCGGCCTGCCCGCGGCGGCGCTCGACCTGGTCGTCGTCACTCCGCGCGAGGAGCTCGACGCGCTCGGGCCTGCCGAGCTGCGCACGGTCCTCGAGCACGTCACCGGTACGGCCGCCGCGCTCGCCCGCACCGCGGCCGAGGCCTGAGCATGACCCCGCGGACCGACACACTCCGCGCCGATGTGCGCGGCCGGGCCGACTTCGGACAGAATGCAGGTGAACCCCGGTCCATTCCGGCGGCCCGGACCCACCGGGGCCACTGCGGGGCCCGTCCCCGGCGGGTCCATGCCACACCAGCGGAGAGGCGATGAACGCGCGAATACTGGTCGTCGACGACGACGCCGCCCTGTCGGAGATGATCGGGATCGTCCTGACCGCAGAGGGCTTCGACCCCGTGTTCTGCCACGACGGCGCCACCGCCGTGGACACCTTCCGAGCGGTGCACCCGGACCTCCTGCTGCTCGACCTCATGCTCCCGGGCAAGGACGGCATCCAGATCTGCCGGGAGATCCGCACGATCTCCGACGTCCCGGTCGTCATGCTCACGGCCAAGTCCGACACCGTCGACGTCGTGCGCGGTCTCGAGGCCGGCGCCGACGACTACGTGCCCAAGCCCTTCAAGCCGGCCGAGCTCGTGGCCCGCGTCAAGGCCCGCCTGCGGCCGGGGGAGCGCGCCCACTCCTCCGAGCTGCGCATCGGGGACCTGACCATCGACGTGACGGGTCACAGCGTCCACCGCGGGGAGCAGGAGATCAACCTCACCCCGCTCGAGTTCGACCTGCTCACGGCCCTGGCCCGCGCCCCCCACCAGGTGTTCTCCCGCGAGATGCTGCTCCGCGACGTGTGGGGCTACCAGCACGCCGCCGACACCCGCCTGGTCAACGTCCACGTCCAGCGGCTGCGCTCCAAGGTCGAGCTCGACCCCGAGAACCCCGAGATCGTGGTCACCGTGCGCGGGGTCGGCTACAAGGCGGGCTCGTCCGCCCGATGACCCCGTCGGAGGCCGTCGCCGATCCCCGGCCCCGCGGGCTCGTCCGCTCTGCGAGGCGCCGACTGCGCCTGGCCCGGCTGCTGGCGGGCCGCCGCTGGCGGCAGTCCCTGCAGTTCCGCGCCATCGCGGTGTCCCTGTCCCTGACGGCCCTGGCGTTCTTCGTGACGGGCAGCTTCCTCTCGCACCAGATCGCGGACCGGCTCTTCAGCGAACGCCTCGACCAGGTGCTGGCCTCCGCGACGGCCGACTTCGGGCAGGTGCAGGCGAGCTTCGACGCCTCCGACGCGTCGGACCGCGACGAGCTGCAGGCGCTCGTCTCCTCGACCCTCGGCTCGCTGTCGGTCGACGGGGCGGAGACGGAGCGGTGGATCCTGCTGCCGATGGACTACCGCAGCGGCCAGACGCTGCTCCCCACGCAGAGCCAGAGCCCCTGGATGACCTCCAGCACCGTGCCCTCGGCCCTCCAGGAACGGCTCGCCGAGGAGGACGGTGTCTACTGGCAGCCGGCCTCGGTGCGGATGACCGAGGACGGGGACGAGGCCCCCGTCATCATCGTGGGCACGGTGGTGGAGCTCTACCAGAACAGCCGCTACGGGCTCTACCTCGTCTACGACTTCTCCGAGCCCCAGCGCACGCTCGACGCGATGCACGCCGTGCTGCTGCTGTCCGTGGTCGTCCTCCTGCTCCTCGTGGGCGCGATCGTCTGGTACGTGACCCGGGAGGTGGTCCGTCCGGTGTCCATCACCGCGCGCGTCGCCGAGCAGCTCGCCGACGGAGACCTGGGGGTGCGGCTGCCCGTCAGCGGCTCCCACGAGGTCGCCCGTCTCGCACGCTCCTTCAACCGGATGGCCGACAGCCTGCAGGAGCAGATCACCCAGCTGGAGCAGCTGTCGTCGATGCAGCAGACCTTCGTCTCCGACGTCTCCCACGAGCTGCGCACCCCGCTGACCACGGTGCGGATGGCGGCGGAGGTGCTGTTCAACGCCCGGGAGGACTTCGACCCCGTCAACCGGCGGTCCGCCGAGCTGCTCTACCACCAGGTGGACCGGTTCGACTCGCTCCTCGCCGACCTGCTGGAGATTTCCCGCTTCGACGCGGGCGCCGCCCGCCTGGAGGTCGCCAACGTGGAGCTCTTCTCGGTGGTGCACGACGTCCTGGACTCCACCGCGCCGCTGATCGTGTCCTCGGGCTCCACCGTGCGCGTGCGCTCCCGGTTCTCGCGGTGCACGGTGCAGGGCGACCAGCGGCGGATCGAGCGGATCCTGCGCAACCTCGTGGTCAACGCCCTCGAGCACGGCGAGGGCCGGCCGATCGACATCGTCCTGGGCGCCTCCGAGGCCGCTGTGGCCGTGGCCGTGCGCGACCACGGCATCGGGATGACCCCCGAGGACGCGGCGAGGGTCTTCAACAGGTTCTGGCGCGCCGACCCGGCCCGGGCCCGGACCACGGGCGGCACCGGTCTCGGGCTGGCCATCGCGACCGAGGACACCCGTCTGCACGGGGGCCGGCTCGACGTGTGGGGTGCTCCCGGCGAGGGGGCGTGCTTCCGGCTGACCCTGCCCAGGACCCGCGCCCGTCGCCTCGGACCCGAGGAGGGGAGCCCGCTGGAGCTGCCGCCCGACGCGCTCGCCCACCCGGAGACGGCCGAGGTCACCCGCACGGGGACGCTCACGCTGACCCCCGGGGCGCCGGCCGAGCCGCCGACCGACGACGAGGAGGTCCGGCCATGACCCGGTCCGCACGACGCGCCAGGGCCGCCGCCCTGGTGCTGGCCGCCGCCGTGGCCGTGACGGGGTGCGGGGCGATCCCGCGCACCGGGCCCGTGCACCGCCACGCGGAGCCCACGCGGACCACGGCAGTCCCCACGTACGCGGCCGAGCCGGCCGGGCCGCAGGAGGGCGCGACGCCGGAGGAGGTCGTCCGCGGGTTCCTCGCCGCCGGCACGGGGGTCGGCGACGACTACTCCGTGGCACGGGAGTATCTCACGCCGGAGTTCGCGGGCACCTGGCACCCGGACGCGCGCACCGTCGTGCACCGGGGTGACCCCTCGCTCGTCCCCCGGCTCGACGAGCACCACTACCGGCTGAACCTCGAGGTGGACAGCGTGGTGGACGGCGCGGGCGTCGTCGAGCGCAAGCCGGCCGGGGCCACCGAGGTCCTCGACTTCGAGGTGGCCCAGGTCGACGGGCAGTGGCGGGTCTCGGAGGCTCCCGACGCCACGGTCCTCAACGGCGAGGACTTCGAGAACATCTTCGAGCCGCACCACCTGTACTTCGCCGACGAGGACCTGTCCAACGTCGTGGTGGACCCGCGGTGGTTCCCGGACCGGGTGCCCGTGTCCACCTCCATCGTGCGCGCCCTGCTCAGCGGGCCGGCGCCCTACCTGCGCGGCGCCGTGGACACCGCTTTCCCCTCGGGGACCACGCTGGCCCGCTCGTCGGTGCCGGTGCGTGACGGCACGGCCACCGTGGAGCTGAGCGTGCCCGAGTTCGACCCGGCCAACATCGAGATCAACCGCAGGATGCACGACCAGCTCTCACTGAGCCTCCGCTCGCTCGGGGCCGTGGACGAGGTGGAGCTCCTCGTCGAGGGCGCGCCCGTCGAGCTCGGCACGGGCTGGTCCGACACGGCGCCCGTGCAGGACGTCACGGTGCCCTCCCGTCAGGTGGGGCTCCGGGACGGCCGGCTGGTCTTCTACCAGGGCGGGCAGACCGAGGACGTTCCGGGGCTGCCCGCCCTGGACGGGTACCACCCCGCCAGCCCCGCCATGGACACGGCCGCGGAGAACTTCGCGTTCGTGGACACCGGCACCGGATCGCTGGTGACCCTCGCGCGCGGTGGGGAGCCCCAGGTGCGCTTCAGCGGCACGGGCCTGACCCGGCCGAGCTTCGACGAGCACGGCTGGCTCTGGGCGGGGGACTCCGCGGGGACCGTGCGCGCCGTGAGCACGGGCCCGCGCGCGGAGGAGCCGGTGCGGGTCGAGGCGTCGTGGCTGGCGGCGCGGAAGATCACGTCCCTGCGGATCTCGCGCGGTGGCACGCGGGCGCTGGTGGTCACCCAGGGGGACGGGGTCTCCCAGCTGTGGCTCACCGGCGTCGTGCGGGGGCCCGACGGGACGCCCCGGCGGCTCAACGAGCCCTACCGGGTGGCAGCCGACGTCGACGCCGACGTCGCGCTGTGGCTCAGCGACCGCGAGTTCGTGGCGGCCCCGGTCGGGGGCACGGGCGCGGTGCGGCCGCGGGTCTACGACGTGTCCGGGCGGTACCGGGAGCTGCCCGGCCTCGCGGGCGTCACGGGCCTCAGCGGTGGCAACGGCACGTCGGCGATCTACGCCGTGGCCGGCGGCAGCCTGCACATGCTCACGGGCAACGCGTGGGCGCCGCAGACCGAGGACGTGCTCGACACGGCGTTCGCCGGCTGACGGGGCGGGTTCTCCACAGCGCCGGCCGTCCGGACGGAGGGGGCCCGCGGCCGGGGACGGTCCCGGTGGGCCAGGATCGGACCCGTGTCCACCCGGTCCGATCCCGCCCGCGCTCTCGACCGGGCCGCCGGCCGCCTCCTGCACCACCTCGGCGAGGCCGCCGAGGTGCTGCTGCCCGTCGAGTGCGCCGTCTGCGGGGAACCGGCGACCGGCCTGTGCCGGGTCTGCCGGCTGCTGCTCCGGCGGGCCTGCGCCCGTCCGTTCGAGGCGTCCTCGGCCGCGACGCTCCTGGAGCCTCCGCTGCCGGTGACCGCCGCCGGACGCTACGCCCACGAACTGGCCGTGTGCCTGCTCGCGTTCAAGAACGCCGGGCGCACCGACCTGGCCCCGGCGCTCGCGGCGGGCCTGGCCACGGCGCTGCACGCCGCGGCGCGGGAGTGGCCGCCCGGTCCCGTCCTGCTCGTCCCCGTCCCGGGCGCTCCCGCGGCCCTGCGACGGCGCTGGTTCGATCCCGTCCGGCTGCTCCTGGAGGACTGCGCCCGCCGCGGCGTGCTGCCCCCGGGCGCGCGGCCGGTGCGGGGCCTGCGCCACCGCCGGGCGGGGATCCTGCCGGCCGGGCCGGCGCAGAAGCGGCTCGGCCGGTCGGCCCGGCGCGGCGGAGCCCGCGGCGCGCTCCGGGCCACCGTGCCGACGGGGGCCCCGTGCGTCGTCGTCGACGACGTGCTCACCACGGGGGCGACGCTCACGGAGGCGTGCCGGGCGCTGCGCGCAGCGGGTGCGCGACCGGTCGCCGCCGTGGTCCTGGCCGCGGTGCGCCCGCCGGTGCCCCGCCCGGAAGCCGATCCGCCCGGGGGCCCGGGACCGGGTGAATATCGTCTGTGATTGAACTAACGTTGACCCACGGGACGCATTGACCACCCCGTGTGGGCGGCCCTGTCCGCCCACGTCACCCCCGAGAACTGGAGGGCATCATGGAACTGAACGTCAAGGGGCGCAACGTCGTCGTACCGGAGCGGTTCAAGGAGTACGCCGCCGAAAAGGTCGTCAAGTTCGCGGAGCTGGGCGAGAAGGTCCAGCGCATCGATGTCAAGGTCACCAAGGACCACGACCTGCCGGGCCACCAGGGCATGGGCGTGGAGATCACGGTCTCCGGCCGAGGCCCGGTGCTGCGGGCCGAGGCCCGCAACGACGACAAGTTCGCCGCCTTCGACGAGGCCTACAGCAAGCTCCTCGAGCGGCTCCGCCGCGCGCGCGACCGCCGCAAGGTGCACCGCGGGGCCCACCGGCCCACCGCCGTGCACGAGGCCACCGGCGTCCTTCCCGTGGTCCCGAGTTCCGGACCCATCTACTCCACCCCCGAAGAGTTCGCGGCCGCCGAGCAGGAGGCGTTCGACCAGAGCGTCAGCCTCGCCGACGCGGTGACCCCCGTCGAGATCCGGCGCAAGCGGTTCCCCGCCTCCGAGCTCAGCGTCGACGAGGCCGTCGACCACATGGAACTGGTCGGCCACGACTTCTACCTGTTCGTCGACAAGGAGACCGGGGAGCCCTCCGCGGTCTACCGGCGCAAGGGCTGGAGCTACGGCGTCATCAGCCTCAGCGACAACGGCGAGGAGCCCGAGGAGAGCGTGCGCGCCTACCAGACCGCGCCCGCCCGCTGACCTCGTCCACCCCGAGACCTCGGCCGCCCGCGGGCGGCCCGCACGGGAGCCCGGCGGCCCTC